>NZ_JBJJMO010000050.1:0-32358 GCF_046231935.1 Pseudomonas sp. KCJK9111
GAAATTAACGCGCCGCACCGCGGGACAAGGCCGCTCAGAGATACACGGTCCGTTGTAGGAGCAACTGTCTTGCTTAATTTTTTAAAATCTAGCCTGCCCCCTAGGGGGCAGGCTTGTCGCGCGGGCACGGGCGAAGCCCTTGCCGTCCAGCGCGGTATTGGATTGGTGAGCAAGCCCGCTCCTGTATGACTTACGTCGGCCTCCTGATCTAGGTCCGCTTGGGCTGTGGCAAGACCAGATCAAGCCAGGGCTCCCCGTGCTTAGCATGGCATTGAGACGTACGAGGAATACCCGCATACAGGCTACGATGGCGACCTTGGTAACTTTCCCTCGTCCGCGCAGTGCCCCATAACGAGCCTTGAGCGATGGGTTGTACTTTATCGCCACAAGGCATGACATACACAACGATCGCCTGGCCTCAAACCGCCCGCCTGAGATAGAGCGCTTGCTACGCTTTATGCTGAGACCGCCAAGGGCATCGAGCAGCGCTTCGAATCCCGCCGGATCATTGCTCACATGAAGTCTGATGCCTTGGGGCCGCACCGCAGCATCAAGGGAAAGACTGGAAACATCGATACCCAGGTAGGAAACCATCGCCTAAATCTCCTAGACTCAACACTGTGAGAGGACTTTGACTTGGCCCACGCTTGTGATTCGAGATCAGAGCCGCGTCCAACTGTTCGGGCTCTCGCCAAAGTGGAACGGTGAATGGCAGCTTGTGCTCCTACTCGTGCTCAAGGCACCTGCGGCATTCAGCTTGCCATTCACCGCTCTCACTCCAGATTCTAATCCTCTACAAGACACAAGCGACCTTGTTCCGCGAATGGGGTGCAGAGCGCCCCCTCAGCGGCTACAGCACCTGGCGCAGGAACGCCTGCGCGCGCGGGTCCTTCGGTGCATCGAAGAACGTGTTCGGCGAGGCATCTTCCAGCAGCTTGCCATGGTCGAAGAACAACACTCGATCAGCCACTTCGCGGGCAAAGCCCATTTCATGGGTGACGCAGACCATGGTCATGCCCTCAAGGGCCAGGGTCTTCATCACATCCAGCACTTCCCCTACCATTTCTGGGTCCAGCGCCGAGGTGGGCTCGTCGAACAGCATCACTTTCGGGTCCATGGCCAACGCGCGGGCAATCGCGACCCGTTGCTGCTGACCGCCCGACAACCGCGACGGATACTCGTTGGCTTTCTCCGCGATCCCCACCTTCTGCAACAAAGCCCGGGCCTTGGCTTCGCGATCGGCCTTGCTGCGCTTGCGCACCACCTTCTGCGCCAGGCACAGGTTTTCCAGCACGGTCATGTGCGGGAACAGGTTGAAATGCTGGAACACCATGCCGACTTCACGGCGGTAGGCGTTGATGTCGGTCTTGGGGTGCGCCAGATCCAGGCCGGCGATGGCCACATGGCCCTCGTCGAAGTGCTCCAGGCCGTTGAGGCAACGCAGGAAGGTCGACTTGCCCGAGCCCGAAGGGCCGAGGACCACGACTACTTCGCCTTTTGCCACGTGCGTGGTGACGTTGTCGACCGCCCGCACCACATGGCCACGGGTGTCGAATACCTTGAGCAGGTCACGGACTTCAATCACTTTGCGCAAGCCTCCGCTCGAGCCGGCTGGCAATGTGCGACAGCGGCAGGTTGATCAGCAGGTACAAGCCTGCCACGCAGAACCAGATCTCGAAGGTCGAGAACGACGTGGTGATGGCTTCCCGTCCGCTTTTCGTCAGTTCGGTAATGGCGATCACCGACACCAGCGAGGTGTCCTTGACCAGGCTGATGAACTGACCAGCCAACGGCGGCAGTACACGCTTGAACGCCTGGGGCAGTATCACATGACGCATCGACTGCCCGGCATTGAGGCCCAGCGAGCGCGCAGCTTCGTTCTGCCCCTTGGCGATGGACTGCACGCCGGCACGCACGATTTCCGCCACATAGGCACCTGTGAACAGCGCCAGGGCGGCTACACCGGCAAACTCCCGCGACAGGTTCAGGACCGTGCCGATGAAGAAGTAGAAGATGAAGATCTGAACCAGCAACGGCGTGCCGCGCACCAGCTCGACATAGACGGTCGACAAGTCATGCAGCGTCGGGTTGGTCGACAACCGGCACAGGCCGGCAACCAGCCCGATCAGCAGCCCCAGCGCACCGGAAACCACCGAAATCCACAGTGTGGTCCACAACCCCCAGGCCAGTGGACCTGCGGCCCAGTGCCGGGTTACCCCAATCTGGTCCCCTTCGGCCACATCGTCGCCGCGGCTCAGTTGCAGGCTGTCCTTGGCCACGTCCAGGACCTGAAGCGCCCCGCTTTCATCCTTCAAGGTGACGCGGGCTTCATCCCCTGTGATGACGACTTCCTGCACGGTGCCATAGTCGGTCGCGCGCTGTACGTCCTCGGCCTGGTAGGCGAAATACTGAGGGACGCGGTTCCAGCGCCACTCGTAGGAAATCATCGAGGTGGCCATGTACAGGCTAACGGCCAGGCCTACCAGGACCAGTGCAGTCAGCCCATGCCAGGGCCACTGGGCCTTCTTGTGTTTGATCACGTTGGATACTCCGGAAAACGGCAGGCCGCAAGCCACAAGCCGCAGCCTATGGCCGACCCCATAAGGTCGGTCACTGGCTGCGGCCTGCAGCTTGCGGCCTGAAGTTGCCTTTTATTCCATGTCCTTGAGCCAGTCCTTGTTCTTGAACCACTTGTCGTGAATACGATCGTAGGTCCCGTCATGCTTGATCTGGTGCAGGAAGTTGTTGATGAAGTTGATGCTGTCGTAGTCGCCTTTCTTCAGGCCGAAGGCCAGCGGCTCGTAGGTGAAGGGTTCCTCAAGGAACAGCAGCTTGCCAGCACCGGCCTTCTCAACGGCCACTACGTTGTAGGGCGCGTCATAGACGAAGGCGTCCGCCTTGCCGTTGACCACATCCATGACCGCTTCCTGCTCATTGTCATAGCCGTGGTACTTGGCTTTGCCGATCAGCTTCTTGGACACCATCTCGCCGGTGGTCCCCAGCTTGGAGGTCAGGCGATACTTCTCGTTGTTCAGGTCCTTGTACGACTTGATCTCGCCGGCCAGGTCCTTGCGGATCAGCAGGGTCTGGCCCACGACGATGAAGGGTTCGCTGAAGTTCAGGCGCAGGTTGCGCTCCTGGGTCAGGGTCATGCCGCTGCCGATCATGTCGAACTTGTCGGTCAGCAGGGCGGGAATGATGCCGTCATAAGCGGTGGATACCGCTTCGAACTTCACGCCCATCGACTTGGCCATGGCCTTGAGGATGTCGACCTCGAAGCCGATGATCTCGCCACGCTTGTTGGTCATCTGGAACGGCATGTAGGTCGGGTCCATGCCCACACGCAGCGTGCCACGCTTGACGGCCTCGTCGATGGCCCCGGCCTGGGCAGCGGACACCGCTACCAGAGCGGTCATGCCCACCAGCAGCCGCGAAAGGTATTTCTTGAACATCACCAAGTCCCCTGAAAGTAGAAGTAGCGCGTTTTCTTATCGGTACGGCCTTGCGGGCCGCCGTGAGCTATCGGAGAGGGATGCTAACGCATGGCGCGCTGGCGATATAGCATCGGGGGGGACTTTGTTGACCTAAATCGGCCCGAAGGGCGAAAGCGTCGCGGGCCAACCCGCTCCGGCCTGACCCTGCAACCCTCGGCTGCAGGGCAGGTCAGAACGGGCTGGCCCGCGTATGGCGCAGGTCAAGAGCCTGCGAGCGCCGGTTGGCCTTCCTGTTCAGGATGCAGCGGCAACAACGGCGAATGCGGGTCGCTCTTGATCGAAGCGCGCCAGGCATCGATCCATGCCGCGTGCTGCTGCGACCATACCTGGTCGTGCAGGCGGGTCAGCGCAACGGGATCGCTCAGCAATGCCAGGCGCGTGCCGAGGTCGAGCCCATGGGGGCCGACTTCCAGGGCTTTGGCGATACGTTCGGCCCGCATGGCCTCGATGGGTGCTGCCTGACCGTGCCGGGCAGTGGCCATGGCGCACGCCAGGGCATTCTGCCGCGGGTCCACCACAGCGCGCACAAAACCGTCGCGCAGGGCGTGCCAGCGGTTCTCGTGGGTGTACTGGTCCGTGGCCAGCAGCTCCTGCGGCGTGGCGTATTCCTCAGGAATCAGGAACAGCTTCTCGTCCTTGGCGGCCAGACCCAGGCGGGTACGGCTGGAAATGACCGAGACCGGGATGGACAGCATCAACGAGCCCACGATCGGCGTCAGCCACCACAGGAAGCTGGGGTTCAGCCAGGCTACCAGGCCTGCCCATGCCACGCCCAGCAAGGTTTGCGGACCATGGCGCTTGACCGCCTCGCTCCAGGGCGTGGAGTCATCGTCGCGCTGAGGGGAGTTCCAGGTGGCGGCCCAGCCCAGGAATGCGGCCAGCACGAAGCGGGTGTGGAAGATCATGCGCACCGGAGCCAGCAACATGGAGAACAGCATTTCCATGAGCATCGACAAGGTGACCTTGATCCGCCCACCGTACTCCACCGCGCCCTTGGCCCAGATCAGGATGACGCTGAGCAGTTTGGGCAGGAACAGCAGCACGATGGTGGTGGAGAACAACGCCACGGCTTTTTCCGGATGCCATTGAGGCCACAGCGGGTACAGCTGGTACGGCTCGATGAAGTACTGGGGCTCCATCAAGGTGTTGGTCGCCAGCAACGCGGTCGACAGCACCAGGAACAGGAACCACAACGGCGCAGACAGGTAAGACATGACACCCGTCAGGAACACGGCACGGTGCACCGGGTGCATGCCCTTGACCAGGAACAGCCGGAAGTTCATCAGGTTGCCATGGCACCAGCGACGGTCGCGCTTGAGTTCGTCGAGCAGGTTGGGCGGCAGTTCTTCATAGCTGCCCGGCAAGTCATAGGCGATCCATACCCCCCAACCGGCACGGCGCATGAGCGCGGCTTCGACGAAATCGTGGGAGAGAATGGCCCCAGCGAACGCACCCTTGCCTGGCAATGGCGCCAATGCGCAGTGTTCGATGAACGGCTTCATGCGGATGATCGCATTGTGCCCCCAGTAGTGCGACTCGCCCAGCTGCCAGAAATGCAGGCCGGCCGTGAACAATGGGCCGTATACGCGCGTGGCGAACTGCTGCATGCGTGCATACAAGGTATCCATGCCCGACGCCTTGGGCCCGGTCTGGATGATGCCGGCATCAGGGTTGGCCTCCATCAGGCGCACCAGGCTGCTCAGGCATTCGCCGCTCATGACGCTGTCGGCGTCCAGCACCACCATGTACTTGTACTCGCTGCCCCAGCGGCGGCAGAAGTCGTCGAGGTTACCGCTCTTGCGCTTCACCCGACGCCGGCGACGGCGGTAGAAGATACGGCCGAACCCCTTGGTTTCACGGCACACGTCCAGCCATGCCTGTTGCTCGGCAACGGCAATGTCGGTGTCGTTGGTGTCGCTGAGCACAAAGAAGTCGAAGCGGTCCAGGTTACCGCTGGCTGCCACCGACTCGAACGTTGCACGCAGGCCTGCGAACACCCGCGGCACGTCTTCGTTGCAGATCGGCATGACCAGCGCGGTCCGTGCGTCTGGCGCGATGGGTTCGTTGCCGGCACTGCTGCCGGAAATCTTGTACTTGTCGCGCCCGGTCAGCAGCTCGAGGAAGCCCATCAGGGCTGTCCAGAAGCCGGCCGACACCCAGCAGAACAGAATCCCGAAGAGAATCAGGATGGACGTCTGCAAGGCGTACGGCCATACCTGCACCACCGTATCCCAGATCGGCTGGGCGAAGATTTCGTCCAGATCGACAAACGACCAGCCCTGGTAGGGCAGGATGCTCTTCATGTACCAGCCAGCGACCAAGGTCTGCCCGATCATCAGTGCCAACAGGATGTATCGGCGGATCGAACCGACAGTGCGCCAGCGGGCCGCCGGCAACTCACGCTTGGGTGGCTGCGGTACGTTGGTACGCCCGGTCAGGCGCCGCCATACCCGCACCAGCAGGTTGGTACGCCATGGTTCGGGCACGACCTTGGTACGTGTGATGGGCGGCGCGATCTTCAGGCACAGGCGCCCGTTACCGTCCACACCGAGCATTTCGGCCTCTTCCAGTTCGCCCGCGGTGCCGACCGTCAGGCGCGAGCCCACCGAGGCCTGCACGGCCTCGGCTGGGCTGGCGGGCGAGGTGGCCGCCAGGCGCTGGTGCAGTTCGCTGAACGATGTGCACGTGGCAAGTTCCGCGCGCTGCTCATCGCTCAGTGGAAGGTGGGCCAGGTATTCGCCAAGCGATACCGGCCTTGGGCTCGGATTACTCATCGGCAGGCAACTGATAGGTCCAGGTTTCGGTCAGCACCTTTTCGGTGGTGGCCGCAGCCCCGGCAGTGGGCGCCGCGTCGGCGGCAGGTTGTTCGGCCTTGACGGTCTTCTCGGCCTTGGCATGCTTGGCAGACGCCTTGTCCTGCTTGGCGTCCTTGGCAGGCGCCGGAGCCTCTACCGGCACATCACGTACCAGCGCTGCACGCATTTCAGTCGACTTGTTGGCTTCCTTGACCTTCAGGCGCAGGGTCAGGCGCCAGCCCTTGGTTTCAGGGTTGTAGCGCAGGTTGTTCTCGACCACCTCACCGTTGTCGCCCACGCTGATCTGGCTGCGCACCGGGGTGTTTTCAGGCAAGGCGGCCAGGGCCGGGCCTGCGAAGTCGACCAAGAACGCCACGCTGCCATCAGGCTGGCGGATCAGGTTGGACTGCTTGACGTCACCGGTGGAGCGCAGGGTCTGCTTGACCCAGCCCAACTCAGGCGCCTGGAACTTGGGCTCGTCGATGGTCCAGTGCAGGCGGTAGGCGAACTCGGCCGCTTCGCCAGGCTCGGGCAGCTTTTCCGGGCTCCAGAAGGCAACGATGTTGTCGTTGGTTTCGTCGGCCGTCGGGATTTCCACCAGGTCGACGGTACCCTTGCCCCAGTCGCCTTTGGGTTCGATCCAGGCACTTGGACGCTTCTGGTAGTTATCGTCCAGGTCTTCATAGTCGCTGAAGGCGCGCTGGCGCTGCATCAGACCAAACCCGCGCGGGTTCTCGACGCTGAAGTTGCTGACCGACAGGTGCTTGGGGTTGTTCAGCGGGCGCCACAGCCACTCGCCGTTGCCGGCATGAATGGACAAGCCTTCGGAATCGTGCAGCGCTGGGCGGTAGTTGAGGACTTTGGACGGCTGGTTCGGGCCGAACAGATACATGCTGGTCAACGGCGCTACGCCCAGGCGGCTGACGTGATCGCGCAGGTACACGCGCGACTGCACGTCAACGACGGTGTCGTTGCCAGGACGCAGGGTGAGCTTGTAGGCACCGGTTGAGCGCGGCGAGTCCAGCAGCGCGTAGATCACCAGGTGCTTGTCGGCCGGCTGCGGCTTCTCGACCCAGAACTCGGTGAACCGTGGGAATTCTTCGCCCGAGGGCAGCGCCGTGTCGATGGCCAAGCCACGGGCCGACAGGCCATAGACATGGCCCTTGCCAACGACGCGGAAATAGCTGGCGCCAAGCAGGGTCATGATTTCGTCCTGCTTGTCGGCCTTGTTGATCGGGTACAGCACGCGGAAGCCCGCGTAGCCCAGGTTCTTGGTGGCATCGGCATCATGCGGCACGTCGCCGAACTCGAAGCGGCTCGGGTCGTACTTGATTTCCTGGACCTTGGTGGCGGTGACTTCGTTGATTTTCACCGGCGTATCGAAATGCATGCCCTGGTGGTAGAACGACAGCTTGAACGGCGTCTTGTCGTTGGCCCACTCGGCCTTTTCCTGCAGGAAATGGATCTTCTGGTAGTCCGCGAACTTCATGTCGCGGAACACGGCCGGCAGGTTGCTTTTGGGCGCTTCATACTTCTGGCCGGCCAGATCCTTTGCCTTGGCGGCAACATCGTCAAGATTGAATGCCCACAGCTGGCCCGCGCTCATCAGGCCAACGATTGCCATGCTGGCCATCAGCGCCTTGCGTAGCCTGACGCCGGGGATTCTTGATGCTTTTTGGGGACTAACAATCACGAGCAACCCTCGCCGAAAACAGATCATGAAACCAACGGCCAGCGACAAATGCCGGGTTGGCGAGCACTGTTCGGACCCCGTAAGGGCGTAATGATTCCCCAAACGGCTACGGACATTGCTCGAGTCAGAGTGAAACGGGCCTGCGAACGCAGGCCTCATGCAGCGCGCGATTATCCAGCAGGTCGCGTGACAACGCATCAGGCTGCAACAACTATTTATGGTATAGAACCGCTTATTCATTCAGGAAAGCGGCTTTTTTAACCTTAAATTTGTAACAGTAGTGTTACAGGGCCATCATTGACCAGGTGCACCTGCATATCGGCACCGAATTGACCGGTAGCAACGTCGGCATGGCGGCCTCTGGCTTGCGTCACCAGGTAGTCGAACAGCTCGGCCCCCAGGGCCGGGGGTGCCGCCGTGGAAAAGCTGGGTCGCATGCCGTTGCGGGTGTCGGCCGCCAGTGTGAATTGCGAGACCAGCAGCAGACCGCCACCCACCTCTTTCAACGACAGGTTCATCTTGCCCTGCTCATCGCTGAACACGCGGTAGTTCAACAACTTGTGCAGCAGCTTGTCGGCATGCTCGCGGGTGTCGTCCGGCTCCACGGCCACCAGTACCAGCAGGCCTTGCTCGACAGCGCCAATGACCTGGCCCTGCACTTCCACCCGCGCGTTGCGCACCCGTTGCAACAGGCCCTTCATGCTTCTTCCAGGGGCAAGTCGAGCAGGCGCCTGGCCATCTGGTCGGCTGCGCGTACCAGGGCATCGGTAATGCCCGGCTCGGAGGCGGCATGGCCGGCATCGCGAATCACCTTCAATTCACTGTTCGGCCACGCCTGGTGCAGCTCCCAAGCGTTGTCCAGTGGGCAGATCACATCGTAACGCCCGTGCACGATCACCGCCGGCAGGTGGGCGATCCTGGGCAGGTCGCGCACCAGCTGGTTCGGCTCGAGGAAGGCGTTGTTCATGAAGTAGTGGCATTCGATGCGGGCGATGGACAAGGCCCGTTGCGGTTCGGAGAAGCGATCCACCACCAGGGGGTTGGGCCGCAGCGTGGCCGTACGGCCCTCCCAGGTGGACCATGCCTTGGCCGCGTGCATCTGGGCAATCTGGTCAGAACCGGTCAGGCGCTTGTGGAACGCGCTGACCAAATCGCCGCGCTCCTCCGGTGGAATGGGCGCAATGTAGTCCTGCCAGTAGTCCGGGAACAGGCGGCTGGCACCTTCCTGGTAGAACCACTGTATCTCCTGAGGCCTGCACAGGAAGATCCCGCGCAGTATCAGGCCATGCACGCGTTCAGGGTGGTTCTGGGCGTAGGCCAGCGCGAGCGTGGAGCCCCATGAACCGCCGAACAGTACCCACTTGTCGATACCCAGGTGTTCACGGATGCGCTCCATGTCCTCCACCAAGTGCCAGGTGGTGTTGTTTTCCAGGCTGGCATGGGGGGTGGAGCGGCCACAGCCGCGCTGGTCGAAGGTGATGATGCGGTACAGGGTGGGATCGAAATAGCACCGGCTCTGGGCATCGCAGCCTGCACCCGGGCCGCCATGAATGAAGAGCACCGGCAAACCTTCGGGTGAGCCGCTTTCATCGACATACAGCACGTGTGGCGCTTCCACGGCCAGATCGTGCCGGGCGTAGGGTTTGATCTGCGGGTAGAGGGTCTGCATTGCGCACTCCGTGTGAAGGTTGTTCGGCCGTGAGCCATCATAAACCTGAATTGAGCGCAGAGCATGCTTGTACATCAACTCCATGCCTGCCCCGATACAGTTGCCAGGCAGACATATCTACCTCCCTTCTCCGTCCCCGGCCCTACAGAGTCCTTCACCCCATCGTGCAGAGGACTACGAAATGCCCACCCCGACCAGCGATACCCTACCCTTACAAGGTGTCCATTACTCCACCATCGCCAAGCGCCTCCCCCAGTGGCTGAAAAAGAGCCCGGCCCAGACGCATCAAGCCTTGCGCAACTGGCGGCAGGCACCTGCCTGGCTGGCGTCAGCGATTACAGAGCAACCGGCCATCGCGCGTGCCTGGAGCATGGAACACGCTCAGCACCGTCAGCATCAAGCGCAGGTCGCGGCGCTGTTCGAGCAGGTTGCAGATCTGGAGAGCTATGCCAGAAAGGCGTTGACCGAAGCCATCGCTGAACGCTTTGGTCTTCAGGTCGATGTCGACCAGAGCTACCTGGTGGACGCACGCCTGATCGAGGAGCACAACGCCCTGGACGGGCGGCAGGCCGTGGAGCGGGCGACCCGCTCACTGCTTCAGGCAGCCCTGCATAATTTCGAGGCATCGGCCGCCGTTGAAGGGGGCATGGATGCGCCCGACGGGCTCCTGAAAAAATCGGTGATTCTCGACCACCGACGCTTCATGGGCACCGTGCCCATCACCAATGCGCTGGATATACCGGCAGAGGCCTTCGCCGACCTGTGTCGAACGCTAGACATTGGTAGGAAATATCACGACCTGATCCACGCGATCTATTACCCGGCCGCAACGGCCGACCGCAGTGCCGACGAGGTGGCCTTGGAGGTGTATCAAACACTGGGGCGGGCAGAGGGGTCGGCCTGGCGGCAGTCCCTGCATTACGCTCGCTTGAAGGGCGATATCAGCGAGACGTTCTACACCGCCGCGCTGGCAGTGCCGCTTGATCAAAAGCTGGACCCTCACGCGTCAGGGATCAGGCTCAGCGAGCTGCAACTCTGGGGCTGCGTACTGACGGGGGTAGTGGTGATCGAGAGGCAATCGGGTGCCGATAGCCGCGTTGCGCTGTACATGCCCGACGACGAGCAAACACCTCTCAAGGAGTTCACCGATACGCAGGCCATGCATGACGCGCTGCGGGATCGGCTCCAGGCCGACATGGGCTACCTGGACAAGCATGTGCCCGAGCGCGACAAGGCGATGGTTCGACAGCGCCTGCAAGCGCGTCTGATGCCGCTGGGCTGGAGTACCCGCGGTTTGCACGAACCCGTACTCGATCCACATGCCAGGCTCTACCCCGTTCAAACGCCTTTCAATCACGCGTTTGAGGGGCTCATGGCTTTTCGCAAAGTGGAACGTCATGAGCAAGACGTGCTCTTTCACGCCGTCCCGACCGAGATCGTCGACCGGCGTACAGCCCAGGCTCACCGCGAACTCATTGCCGGGCGCGCATTACTGGCACTGAACATCGCCGGCTTCTTCGTGCCTGGCCTCGGTGAGGCCATGCTCCTGGTGGGCATCGTCCAGCTGGCCCATGAAGTGTATGAGGGCATCGATGCCTGGGAGGCAGACGAGCGCGACACGGCGTACGACTATCTGGTCGATGTCGTCGAGAACGTAGCGGTCATGGCTGCGCTGGCAGCTGCTGGCCATGTGCTCAAAGGCGCTCCGGAAGTCTCCGGGGGCGACGAACCCATCGTCGAAGAACCCGACGACGAACTGGGTGAGGCGCGTATTCCCGTAGAGACCCCGTCATTCATCGAAGAGCTGGAAGACGTGGACATGCCTGATGGACAGGTAAGTCTGTGGAAACCGGACCTGAGGCCCTATCAAGTTCATGACCCACTGCCGCAAGCATTGGCACCGGATGAGCATGGCCTCCTGCTGCATGAGGGGCGGCAACGGCTGGTACTGCAGAGCCGCCAGTATCAGGTCGTGCCAGACGCTGACACTGGCCAGTACCGGCTGCAACACCCACGGGGCGAGCATCGCTATCAGCCCCCGCTGCGCCACAACGGCGCTGGCGCGTGGATACTGGTCACGGACCGCCCAGCTACCTGGACAGGTTCGACACTGTTGCAAAGAATGGGGCACCTGAGTGCCGACTTCGATGAGCCGACGCTGCGACGAACGCTACAGATCAGTGACACGGACGAAGATGCCGTGCGCAGGGCGCTGGTGGAGAACGAGCGGTTGCCTGCGTTGCTACAAGACACGCTGCAGCGGTTCAAGCTCGACCAGTCGATAAGCCAGTTGCCCACCACGGCAGACCGATCAACCGAATTTTCCAGAGCCTACAGCCGCATGACATCGGCCCAACTGCCCGATGCCGAACCGATCATGCGTGCATACCCCGGTCTTCCAGCCGCCATTGCCGACGAGCTGGTAAGCAGCGCCAATGCCAACGAACGAGGCGTGCTGGCAAGCGGTAGGGTGCCGCTGCGGCTGAGTGAGGAAATTCGTGTTTATCTGCAACAGGTCCGTCTGGCGCGGGCTTACGAGGGGTTGTTCCTGGTAGGGGCTCAGGGCTGGGACAGCGATCGACTGGTGCTGCATACCCTGCCAACACTCAGCGGATGGCCTGCCGAAACCAGACTACAAATCGTAAGGGGTGGGTCCTGGCCCACTCAAGCCGAGGCAGTCGGCCCCGAGCAAGGCAGCCCCCGCGTGACCATCATCCATGCCCGTGCAGGGTACATCGTCCAGGATCAAGCCGAGCCATCTCGGCTGGTAACGGCACATCCGGACCTCTTTATCGCGCTGCACGCGGCGCTGCCAGAGGTCATGGCACTACTCGGCGCGGCTGACGCGCCGGCCCTGCAGCACCTGATGCAGGAAAGCCCGCTGCTGCCTCGGCCAGCCTTGCGCAAGGTTCTGGGCATGCGGCCGGTGCGCCCCGGCTATCGCTCACCCATGCGCCTTGCCGATGGTCGCCTGGGGTATCCGCTGAGCGGCGGTGGCCCGCAAGCCCATGCGGTCTCTCACTCGCAGCTCATTGCAGCGGTCGAGGCACTGGAGTTGGCGCAGCGTACCGGCCGTTCTGCCGATCAAGTGATCAATACGCTGGCCAGTGGCGGCCGCACCCGCCTGCAGATTTTCGAGCACCTGCAACGCTTGGCCGAGCAGCGCACCGAACTGCAAAGCAGGCTCGATGACTGGAGCGAGGCCATCTCGCCGCCGACTGACGAGGCAGCACGCAACTACGACGCGTTGCGCGAGGCTATCGTGCAGTTCTGGTATGACTCGGCGTTGGACGAAAGCGACCGGAGCACGTCCGTGTTACGCCTGGCACAGGTCTCTCTGGCTGATATTCCGCTGAATTTACCCGAGTTCTTCTACCAGCGAGTGCGCAGCCTGATCTTGTTTGACCTGCCCTCAGGCGCGATGGCCAGCTGGGCGCAGAACGAGCGTTTGCTGCAACGCCTGCTCCGTCAGATGCCGCAACTCGAGGCATTGGAAATTGACCGTCCCTACACACCCCGGGCGACACCCTCGGCATTCATATTCAGCATACCCACCATTCTGGAGAATCTGCCACAGTTGCAGCGCTTGGTACTGACCAACCAGAACATTGCCTTGTCCTCCAGTGACCTGGACATGCTGACCGGCGCCGACCAACTGCGTCATCTGGACCTGTCCGGAAACCGCCTGGCGCAGAGTAACCGGCCCAGCTTCCACGCGCTCACACTCGATTACCTCGGGCTCGACCGCATGCAACTGTCGCAATGGCCAATGGGCATCGGCAGCGACGCCTTGAGCCGCATCGGTGAGCTGTCCCTGCGCGACAATAACCTGCTCACGCTGCCATCGTTTCTGCTGCACGAAGCCGAATCACTTAGCCTGCCGCCGGTCATCAACCTTGAAGGCAACCCCATCAACGAGATTCACGTGCAGCGTTTGCTCATGAACGAGCAGCTGGACACTTCCGGCATCCGCGTGGACCAACCGCCGTCGCTTATCGAGGGAATCACGCGCCTGCGCAACGAGCGCTCGCAGGTACGAGAAGCGCTCGAAGGCTGGGCGCAGGCATCGAGTTCCAGCAACCCTTTGACACAAACCGCCCTGGCCGAGCGTCAGCGCATTGAAACGGCGATCAACGATTTCTGGACGCATCAGGAACAGGGCCATCGATACCTCAGGCTGCAACTGGAAGACGTGTCGATTGAGCACTTCCCCAGGCGCCTGCCGCCATTCTTTGGCGAGCGTGTTCGCGCCCTGGCCTTGACTCGCCTGCGGGGCACGACTGCGCAGCTCGATGAGTTGCTCAGTCGCTTTCCAGGTATCACGCGCTTGACCATAGACGGTCATCAAGCGCCGCAACCGACACTGCCTACCGCCTTGCTGCGCTTGCCAGCGCTGGAGTACCTGGAACTGCGCAACATGAACCTGGAAATCGACCAACCCATGTTCGAGATCTTTGGTCGCCTGCCCCACCTCACCTCACTGGACCTGTCGGGCAACCGGGTGGGCACCATCAACCACGTTCCTGCTCACCTCGCGGCGAATCTGCAGTCCCTGGTGCTGAGCAACATGGACCTGCAAGGCTGGCCAAGCTGGTGCGATCAGTTGCTGCCGCTTGAATTACTGGACCTCAGCTCGAACAACATCACCGAACTGCCAGACCATATCCTGTCGAATCTGGATAACGCCATTCCGATTTCTTCCGTGTCCTTGCTCGACAACCCGCTGCCAGCGGCAACCATCCAGCGGGTCCGTACGTTTTCGGACAGCCACCACAGCTTCTCCTTCGCACTGGACATTCCCAACGATCTACTGCTCACCGACGGTTCCAGCGATGGCTCCCTGGACCACCCGCATTTCCCGGTGTCTGGTGACGATACCCCGCGGATGGAATCATGGATGCTGGGAAATGCACTGCAAAATGAATCCTTGCAGGCATGCTGGGACGCGCTTGCAGGCAGTGACTTGCTGCGCCTGGCGGGCCGTTTGCAAAACGCAGCGCCTTATGTGGAGCCCGCCACGCGAGGCACGTTCTGCGAACGGGTGCGACTGGTGCTGGTCGCAGCGGTCAGCAACCCAGCTGAGCGGCCATTGCTGGAAAGCATCGCTGCAGAGGCACTGCCCGACGAGACTGGCGCACAAACCTGCCATGACGGCGCGCTTCAAGCGTTCAACAACATCGAGTTGTACCTGATGCATCAACGCGTCGTGATCGATGCGGGGGACAGCCTGCAGCAGATGCGTCAAAGGCTGTTGCAGCTGTTCCGGGTAGAGGAACTCGAACGCCTTGCCCAGCACCGCGCGATACCGGGGGATCTGGTTTCGGTACGCCTGGCCTACCGCCGGGAGCTGGCCAAGGAACTCGAGCTGCCCATCGCCGACCGTATGCGTTTCCGAAGTGCTGCCAACCTGGCAGCCGATGAGCTTTCGAGCGTCCTCGAACACGTGCGCAAGCGCGAACACAGCGAAGCCTTCATCGATTACCTGCTGTCCAACCAGGACTGGACCCAGCGCCTTCGCGGTGAATACGCCGAGCGGTTCGAGGAAATTGAGAACCGGTACCGCCAGCGGGTAATGGAACTGGCCAATACCAGCCATCCGCTGCAGGAAGAGGTGATCTTGCAACAAGGCTTGCAAGTGGACCGGGAGCTCGAGGAGCAGGCACTGCTGCGCGAGCTCACGCTCAAGGAAGTCGCCAAAGGCTGACGATTGAGCAGGCGGCGCGCACACCGCGCGCTGCCTGGCCGACTGGCTTCAGTTGCGATAATGCGCCTGGCCCCATGCCAGCAGCGCCTCCAGCAGCTGCTTGAGCACCGCCTGGGTTGGGCGTGCCAAGTCTTCACGGTAGGTAAAAGGTTCACGCTCTTGCATGTAGGTGCTTTGCGTAAGCTCCAGTTGGACGGCGTGAACGTGAGCGGCTGGGTTGCCGTAGTGACGGGTGATGTGCCCGCCCTTGAAGCGCCCATTGAGCACATGATCGTAACCTTGCACCTGTTGGCAGACGTGCGTCAGCCGCTGGGCCAGGCTCGGGTCGCAACTCGCATCGTTGAAGGTCCCGAGGTTGAAGTCCGGCAGCTTGCCGTCGAACAGCCGAGGAATGTGCGAGCGGATGGAGTGGGCGTCCCACAGCAAGGCATAGCCAAACGTCTCACGCAAGCGTGTCAGCTCATGCCTGATTGCCCTGTGATAAGGGTGCCAGATGTGCTCAAGGTAGTGCTTGCGCTCTGCCGGGCTTGGCGCCAGCCCTTCCTTGAACAAAGGTTCACCCTCAAAGAGGGTGTCCGGATAGAGCCCGGTGGTGGCCCCTGCATACAGCGGCTTGTCGTCCTCCGGGCGGTTGAGGTCGATGACGAAACGCGAATACTCGGCCGTCAGTACGCTGGCGCCCAGCGCCTGGGCGAATTCGTACAGACGGGGAATGTGCCAGTCTGTGTCGGGCAGGCTGCGCGCCTGGTCGACCAGGCCATCGGCCACTGCCGGGGTAAGCTTCAGGCCCGCATGGGGAATGCTGATCAACAGCGGCAATTGACCCTGGTGAAAGCTCAGTACCTTGTCCATCTCGCCTCGCTCAGATATCACGTTCATGGCCGCCGCGCACCACGCGCTTGGGCAGGTCGCCGCCAAGCCAATAGGCCAGGTCGGCAGGGCGTTCTATTTGCCAGGCAACGAAGTCCGCGGCCTTGCCCGCTTCAAGGGTGCCATGGCTGCTTCCCATGCCCAGCGCGTGCGCCGCATGGGTGGTGACACCGGCAAGGGCCTCTTCAGGCGTCATGCGCATCAGGGTGCAGCCCATGTTTAGCATTAGCCGCAGCGACAGGCCCGGCGAAGTGCCCGGGTTCAGGTCGCTGGCCAGGGCGATTTTCACGCCGTGCCGGCGCAGGGCGTCCATTGGCGGAAGCTGGGTTTCGCGCAGAAAGTAGAACGCGCCGGGCAGCAAGACGGCCACGGTGCCAGCCGCTGCCATGGCCATGGCGTCTTCTTCGGTCATGAATTCCAGGTGATCGGCCGACAGTGCCTGGTAGCGGGCAGCCAGGCTGGAGCCGTGCAAGGAGGACAATTGTTCCGCGTGCAGCTTGACCGGCAAACCCAATTGCTGCGCCTTGATGAACAAGCGTTCAACCTGTGCGGGTGAGAAGGCCAGGTGTTCGCAGAAGGCATCCACCGCATCCACCAGCCCTTCTGCTGCCAATGCCGGCAGCATGTCATTGCAGATGTGGGCAATGTACTCGTCGCTGCGTTCGGTGTATTCCGGTGGCAAGGCGTGGGCTGCCAGACACGTGGCCCGAACCGTGATACCCAGCTCGTCACCCAGACGTCGGGCTACACGCAGCATCTTGCGCTCGTTGGCCAGGTCCAGGCCGTAACCGGACTTGATCTCCAGGGTGGTCACGCCATCGCGCATCAACGCCTGGACGCGCTGCTGGGCGTTGGCGAACAGCATGTCTTCACTGGCGGCGCGGGTGGCCCTCACGGTACTGGCAATACCCCCGCCCTGCGCGGCGATCTCGGCATAGCTCACACCTTGCAGCCGCTGTTCGAACTCGCCGCTGCGGTTGCCGCCGAATACCGCGTGCGTGTGGCAATCGATCAGCCCGGGGGTTACCCAGGCGCCACCCAGGTCCACCGTCTGCTCGGTGCCTTCGACTGCCCAGTCGGCACGTGGGCCGATCCACAGGATTCGCCCACCACCGGTCACGATGGCGGCGTCTTCGATGATCGAATAACGGCCTTCGGCCATGGTTGCCACATGGCAGTGCTGCCAGAGGGTTTTCATGCAGGTTCTCCTTTGCTAGCGATGCAGCTCGGCGGCTTCGGCCACTGGCGCGCCCTGCCCTGTCCGCGGCTTGCACCACAGCAGGTAGGACGCCACCAGAAAGACCAGCCAGACCATGCCGACCAGCAACGCCGCCTGGGTGTCGGGGAAATAGCCAAGCACACCGAAGACAAAGACCATGAAGGCAATGGCCAACGCCGGCCCCCAGGGCCAGAACGGTACCGGGAACTTGAGCTCGGCCATCTGCTCACGGCTCATGCTGCGCCGCATCGCCACTTGAGTGATGAGGATCATCAGCCAGACCCAGACGGTGGCGAAGGTGGCGATCGAGGCGATCAGCAGAAACACGTTTTCGGGGATCAGGTAATTGAGCAGTACGCCAACCAGCAGCGCTGCCCCCATGACCAGTACCGTCATCCACGGCACGCCATGCCTGGACAGCCGGCTGAAGCCCTTGGGGGCATGCCCCTGCTGGGCCAGACCATACATCATGCGGCCCGCACCGAAGATATCGCTGTTGATGGCCGAAACGGCCGCGGAGATCACCACCACGTTCAGCACCGCAGCCGCAGAGCCGATCCCCAGGTTGCTGAAGATCTGCACGAAAGGGCTGCCCTGGCTGCCAATCTGCGGCCAGGGGTACAGGCACATCAACACGAACAGGGTGAGTACATAGAACAGCAGGATGCGCAGGGGCACGGCGTTGATCGCCTTGGGAATCACCCGTTGCGGATCCTTGGCCTCGCCTGCGGTCACCCCGATGATCTCGATGCCGCCGAAGGCGAACATCACCACTGCGAACGAGGCGATCAGCCCGGCGACACCGTTAGGCATGAAACCACCATGGTCGAACAGGTTGCCCAGGCCCACGGCCTGCCCGCTGCCCACCTGGCTGAAGCCGAACGCCATGATGCCCAGGCCCGCCAGGATCATGGCCACGATCGCCCCCACCTTGAGCAAGGACAGCCAGAATTCCAGCTCGCCGAACACTTTGACGTTGCACAGGTTGAGCGCGCCGATGAACAAGACGATGCCCAGCACCCATGTCCAGCGGGCGACCTCCGGGAACCAGAAGCCCATGTAGATACCGAACGCCGTCACGTCGGCAATGGCGACGATGACCATCTCGAACGCGTAGGTCCAGCCGAGGATGAAGCCGGCCATGGGGCCCAGGTAGGTGCTGGCATAGTGACCGAACGAGCCGGCCACGGGGTTGTGTACGGCCATCTCGCCCAATGCCCGCATGACCATGAATACCGCTGCGCCGCCAATCAGGTAAGCCAGCAATACCGCCGGGCCGGCCATCTGGATGGCCGAGGCCGAGCCATAGAACAGGCCGGTACCGATAGCCGAGCCGAGGGCCATGAAACGAATGTGGCGGGCAGTCAGCCCGCGCTTTAGACCTTGTGCAGGTTGCATGTCACGTCCTTGAATTGTTTTTGTGGTCGTGAGATCCGGGGGCCGCCACCAAAGGCCCCCAAGGGCATTACAGACTCGGGAGCACATCCGCTGGCAACAGCGCGGTCAGGCTGCCTTCGGCCAGCAGGTGCACGGCCTTTTCGATGTCCGGTGCAAAGAACCGGTCGCGGTCGTAGTGCGGCACTTCACGGCGCAACGCCTGGCGTGCTTGTTCAAGCTTGGCGGAGGTCTTGAGCCCCTTGCGCAGATCCAGGCCCTGGCAGGCGCCCAACCATTCGATCGCCAGCACGCCCCGGGTATTTTCGGCCATTTCCCATAGACGTTTGCCGGCAGCCGGAGCCATTGACACATGGTCCTCCTGGTTGGCGGAGGTCGGCAGACTGTCGACGCTGTGGGGGTGCGACAGGGCCTTGTTCTCGCTGGCCAGGGCAGCGGCGGTGACTTGGGCGATCATGAAGCCCGAGTTGACCCCACCGTTCTCCACCAGGAAAGGCGGCAGCTGGGACATGTGCTTGTCCATCATCAGCGAGATGCGGCGCTCGCTCAACGAGCCCATTTCGGCGATGGCCAAGGCGATGTTGTCGGCGGCCATCGCCACCGGCTCGGCATGGAAATTACCCCCTGAAACCACGTCGCCTTCGGCGGCGAACACCAAAGGGTTGTCCGACACAGCATTGGCCTCGACGCCGAGCACCTCGGCAGCCTGGCGCAGTTGGGTGAGGCAGGCGCCCATCACTTGTGGTTGGCAGCGCAGCGAGTAAGGATCCTGGACCTTGTCGCAGTTCTGGTGCGAGAGCGATACCTCGCTGGTGTCCCCCAGCAGGTCCCGGAAGCAGGCAGCGGTGTCGATCTGCCCGCGCTGGCCGCGCACTTCATGGATACGGGCATCGAAGGGCGAGCGCGAACCAAGGGCAGCTTCCACGCTGAGCGCGCCGCAGGTGACCGCGGCGGCGAACAGGTCCTCGCCATGGAATAGCCCGCGCAGGGCATAGGCCGTGGAGGCCTGGGTGCCATTGAGCAGGGCGAGCCCCTCTTTGGCGGCCAGGGTCAACGGCTCAAGGCCGGCGATGGCCAGGGCCTCGGTAGCCGCAAGCCACTGGCCCTTATAGCGCGCCTTGCCCTCCCCCAGCAGTACCAGGGACATGTGGGCCAGCGGCGCGAGATCACCGGAAGCGCCGACCGAGCCTTTGAGGGGGATGTGAGGATAGACCTCGGCGTTGACCAGCGCGATCAGCGCGTCGATGACCTTGCGGCGAATACCGGAAAAACCGCGGCTCAGGCTGTTGATCTTCAGCACCATGATCAATCGGACCAAAGCGTCATCGAGCGGCGCGCCGATCCCGGCAGCATGGGACAGCACCAGCGAACGCTGCAGGTTTTCCAGGTCGTGGCTGGCGATGCGGGTCGATGCCAGCAGCCCGAAACCTGTGTTGATGCCATAGGCGGTACGGTCCTGCGCGATGATCTGTTCGACGCAGGCCACGCTGGCATCGATGGCCGGGCCGGCGCTGGCGTCGAGCTGAAGCCGTACTGGGCCTGCATGCACAGTGCGCAGTTGCGCCAGGGTCAGGCAGCCGGGCTTGAGGGTAAGTTCGGTCACGTTGCTACTCCAGTTCGCGAGGCATGGCAGGCAGCGCCAGCCCGCCTCTTCTTGTTGTTGAGTATCACCTTGTGGGGGGCATTGCAGAGAACATTGATCAGCCGGTGATCATCGGCAGGTCCAGCCCCTGCGCTTGCGCGCACTCAATGGCGATAGCGTAACCGGCATCGGCGTGACGCATGACACCGGTGCCTGGATCGTTGGCCAGCACGCGAGCAATACGGGCCGCTGCCTCGTCGCTGCCATCACAGACGATGACCATCCCCGAATGCTGGGAGAAGCCCATGCCGACACCGCCGCCATGGTGCAGCGACACCCAGGTGGCACCGCTGGCGGTATTGAGCAGCGCATTGAGCAATGGCCAATCGGAGACCGCGTCGGAGCCATCGCGCATGGCCTCGGTTTCGCGGTTGGGGCTGGCTACCGAACCCGAATCGAGGTGGTCGCGTCCGATCACGATCGGTGCCGACAGCTCACCACTGCGCACCATTTCGTTGAACGCCAGGCCCAGCTTGGCCCGCAGCCCCAGCCCTACCCAGCAGATGCGGGCCGGCAAGCCTTGGAAGCTGATGCGCTCGCGGGCCATGTCCAGCCAGCGGTGCAGGTGGGCGTCATCGGGGATCAGTTCCTTGACCTTGGCATCGGTCTTGTAGATGTCTTCGGCATCGCCCGACAACGCTGCCCAGCGGAAGGGGCCGATGCCGCGGCAGAACAGCGGGCGAATGTAAGCCGGCACGAAACCTGGGAAATCGAACGCGTTGGCCACGCCCTCGTCCTTGGCCATCTGGCGGATGTTGTTGCCGTAGTCGAAGGTGGGGACGCCCTGCTGCTGAAAGTCGAGCATGGCCTGCACATGCACGGCCATCGATTGCTTGGCCGCCTTCACCACGGCTACCGGGTCGGTCTGGGCGCGGTCGCGGTACTGCTCCCAGGTCCAGCCGGCAGGCAAGTAGCCGTTGAGCGGGTCATGCGCGCTGGTCTGGTCGGTGACCATGTCTGGCCGCACCCCGCGCCTGACCAACTCAGGCAGCACTTCGGCTGCGTTGCCATGCAAGGCAATGGAAATGGCCTTGCCTTCGGCGGTGTAGCGGGCGATGCGCGCCAGCGCGTCGTCCAGGTCCGTGGCCTGCTCATCGACATAGCGGGTTTGCAGGCGGAAATCGATACGGCTTTGCTGGCACTCGATGTTCAGCGAGCAAGCCCCGGCCAGGGTCGCGGCCAATGGCTGAGCCCCACCCATGCCGCCCAAGCCTGCGGTCAGCACCCACTTGCCCTTCAGGCTGCCGCCATAGTGCTGGCGACCCGCCTCGACGAAGGTTTCGTAAGTGCCTTGTACGATGCCCTGGCTGCCGATGTAGATCCAGCTGCCCGCGGTCATCTGGCCGTACATGGCCAGGCCCTTGGCGTCGAGTTCGTTGAAGTGCTCCCAGCTGGCCCAGTGAGGGACCAGGTTCGAGTTGGCAATCAGCACGCGCGGGGCATTGCTGTGGGTCTTGAACACGCCGACCGGCTTGCCGGACTGGACCAGCAAGGTTTCGTCGTCTTCCAGACGGGTCAGGGTTTCAACGATCTTGTCATAGCAGTCCCAGTTGCGCGCGGCCCGGCCGATGCCACCGTACACCACCAGCTCCTTGGGGTTTTCGGCGACCTGCGGGTCGAGGTTGTTCATCAACATGCGCAGTGGCGCTTCAGTCAGCCAGCTTTTGGCAGTGAGCGTATTGCCACGCGGGGCACGGATTTCAACGTCACGGTATTTGTTGTTGTCGGTCACGGGAATGTCCTTTGCGGTCGGCTGCAGCAGATGTGTCGATGAGCAATACAAACACATCTTTACTTGTATGTACAAGCATGGACAAGTGAAATTCTCAAACCGTGTCGCTGCAAGCGATGCCAGCCCAGGGTCAGCTCAACGGGGATCGAGTTCGATCAGGCAGCACCGCCCCTGTACGTCCAACGCCAGCAACGCTTCGTTGCCTTCGAGTTGCAGGCAGTCATGCTGCTCCAATTGCAGGGCCTGTTGCTCCGTCTGAACTTCTACCGCTTGGCTGCCGGCAAACAGCAGCACGGTCGAAGCCGAGGTGTGCACACGATTGAAACCTTCCAGCCATTGCAAGCGTGCCCGATAGCGCTGCGGTGCATAGATGAGGTTGAAATCGCGAATCGGCCCGCCGATCAGTTGGCAATCGACCTCGCTTGCCCCATCGAATGCAAACCCGTCGAATGGCAGCAACGGCCGGCTGGGTTGGCCGTCTACCAACAGACGCATGCCATCGCCCTGCAGCACGGTGATGATCCGCTGGTAGCCGGCGAAGCTCGAAAAGGCACCCGACGCCTGGATATCGGCAATCGACAGGCGCCAGCCGAAACCGTCCAGGCCCTGGCCTTGGTCACGGGCGATTTCCTCGGTGAAGCCGCCGCCGTTCTTCCAGGCCATGCGCGGGTAGCCCCGCGCCTGCAACACTTGCACTCGGCTCATTTGCCAAAACGTCCTTCCAGGCGGTGGCGCGAACCGGGGTGAATCAGCCGCGCGGCCGTGACCGGCTGGCGCCCGGACCAGGTACGGCGGCGGATGAGCAGGCATGGCTCGCCGCGTTCGATTTGCAGGAGCTGGCACTCCTCGGGCTCTGCCAGGATCGCCTCGACCACATGCTCACCCTCTGTCAGCGGGGCTACCTGGGACAGATAGGCATAAGGCGTCTGACGGGTGAAGTCCTGCAGCAGATAGTCGGGCGCCACGGCCGCGTTGACGTAGCGATCCTCGATCTGCACCGGGGTATCGTTCTCGAAATGCACGATCAGCGAATGAAACACCCGCTGGCCTTCGCGCATGTTCAAGGCCAACGCTCGCTCGGAACCTGCCGCTTCCTCGGCAAGCACCACGACCTGACAACTATGCCGATGCCCACGCGCGGCGATTTCATCGGCGATGTTGTTTACTTCGAACAGCGCCGAGCGGCCTTTGGGTTCGGCTACGAAGGTGCCGACACCTTGCATGCGCACCAACAGCCCTTCGGCTGTGAGCTCGCGCAGGGCGCGATTGATGGTCATGCGGCTGAAGCCCAGTTGGCTGACCAGTTCGCTTTCCGATGGCACACGGTGATGCGGCGGCCAGCTACCGTCATCGATGTGCTGCTTGATCATCTGTTTGACCCGCGCGTACAGCGGCGCCGGGCCCTCGCCCATGGGGGCAACCAGCGCGTTGACAGGAGGTGTCGGCACGGCCAGGAATCCTTGTGCATAAGAAATGAGCATTAGCTTGCCGGAGTTTACCCGGCAGGCAAACGCCTGTATATGTATATACAACCTAACAAGAACAGGAGCCTGTAATGCCCGCCTATTTTGCCCAACGTGCCTTGTTGCCCTCAGGGTGGGCCCGCGATGTGCGCTTCGACGTCGGCGTGGACGGGTACCTGACGCGTGTTGAAGCCGACGCTTGCGCCGACGGCGCAGCGCATCTGGCGGGCCCCGTACTGCCCGGTATGCCGAATGTGCATTCCCATGCGTTCCAGCGCGCCATGGCCGGGCTTGCCGAAGTCGCCGGCGACCCCAATGACAGCTTCTGGACCTGGCGCGACCTCATGTACCGCCTGGTCGGGCAGATCACACCTGAGCAGTTGCAGGTCATCGCCCGCCAGCTCTACATCGAGATGCTCAAAGCGGGCTATACCGCGGTGGCGGAGTTCCATTACGTGCACCACGACCAGGCAGGCAATGCGTATGCAGACCCGACCGAGTTGTCTCGCCGGATCAGTGCAGCGGCCGCGCAGAGCGGTATCGGCCTGACCCTGCTGCCGGTGCTCTATAGCCATGCAGGCTTTGGCGGCCAGACGCCAAGCGATGGCCAACGCCGGTTCATCCAGTCCACCGACCACTACCTGCAACTGCAGGCGCGACTGGCGCCGCTGCTGGCCGCGCAACCGGCGCAGAGGCTGGGCTTGTGCTTTCACTCGCTGCGGGCCGTGACGCCTGGGCAGATCGCCGAGGTGTTGGCGGCCAGTGACGATCAATGCCCGGTGCACATTCATATTGCCGAGCAGCAACGGGAAGTCGATGACTGCCTGGCCTGGAGCGGTCTGCGGCCCTTGCAATGGCTGTATGAACACGTGGCCGTGGATGAGCGCTGGTGCCTGGTACACGCCACCCACGCCCAGCCCGACGAAGTGACAGCCATGGCCCGCAGCGGCGCCGTGGCGGGATTGTGCCTGACGACCGAAGCCAACCTGGGCGACGGCATTTTCCCGGCTGCGGATTACCTTGCGCAGGGCGGGCGCCTGGGGATTGGTTCGGACAGCCATGTCTCGCTAAGCGTGGTCGAAGAGCTGCGCTGGCTGGAATACGGCCAACGCCTGCGCGACCAACGGCGCAACCGCTTGCATCGCCACGATCAACCCATGGTCGGGCGCACCTTGCTTGACGCTGCGTGGGCAGGGGGTGCACAGGCGCTGGGCCAGCCCATTGGCGAACTGGCCGTAGGCAAGCGCGCCGACTGGCTGGTGCTTGATGATCAAGACCCCTACATCGCCACAGCCGATGGCGACGGCATTCTCAATCGGTGGCTGTTTGCCGGCGGCGATCGCCAGGTGCGCGACGTGATGGTCAACGGACAGTGGGTGGTACGCCAAGGCCACCATCTGCAAGAGGAGCAAAGCCGGGTGGCATTCGCTCAGGTGCTGCGGCAGCTTTTGGCATGAAGGGATCGAGGCCGCGTAGTGGCGACCGCGATTCAAGCTGAGGCAGTACAGGAGAACCCGGTAGGCTTGACGCTCCTTTCAGCCCACCAGGCCTGCAACGTCCTCAGTGCATCTTGACGATCTGCTGATCGGAAGCTCGCCAGATCAACCGGCTGGTGTCGTAGCCCTGCTGGCGAGCCTTGGCCAGCAAGTGTTCGCGCTCCCAGGCCGGCAAGCTGGGCGTGCGTGACAGAATCCACAAGTACTTGCGGTCCGGGCTGCCGACGACCGCGGTGCGGTACCGCTCGTCCACATACAAGATCCAGTATTCACCCCTGGCAACGCCCGGGACCAGCCGTGTGAACCAGTTATCGAACTCGACCCACAGCCTGTCGGTATGCCCTGGCGCCTCGATATAGGCGCGGCCCTCGGCACGCAACCACTCGTCACCCAGGGTGCGGCAGCGGTTCAGCAGGCCGAACGACCCGTCGGGCCTTAGGTTGTAATGCGCCTCGGACTGTTCGCAACCGGCCTGATAGCGCATGGGCAAGCGTGCAAGCTCGTACCATTTGCCCTGGTAACGCTTGAGGTCCACCTGCCCCGCGGTCTTCGGTGCAAGCGGGTCGTTCATCGACCCCGCGCACCCGCCGAGCAAGAGGGTCAGGCACAGGCCCAACAGCAGACCGACAGCCCTCATTTGAGGCCCTGCCCGGAATACATCAAGACTTTGTTCGACGCGTACTGCACGCTGATGAAGCTACGTTCGTCCCCCCACGTGCAACTGCTCATGCCCAAAGCGCCCGAGCACTCGGTCGGCGTGCCGAGCAATTGCTCGACGTCGGCCTTGCTCATGCCAGCCTTGAGTTTGGAATAGTTTTCCTGATTGATCTTGCTGCAGGCGACAAGCACGACACACAGCGACAACAGGGCGAGGGAACGCAACGACATGAAGACACTCCTGAACGAGGGAGCAGGCGAGTGGCCTGCAGTGCCCTTCGACGGGAAAATGCCTCCCAGGTTCCCTGGTGGGCCTGCCCATGACTGCTACCGCTGATCGGGAAAACGGCTTATTCGAATGAGCCGTCAGGGGATGGGTGTGTTCTGTATGAGGTTTTACATGCTTGGGCCGGGTCTGAACCCTCGAGACGGAATCAGGCAGTAGCTGACACCGTTGGGGCCGCTGTGCGGCCCCAACGGTTTCAAGTCAATCGCATTAGCCCATGGAGGGCGGCCTCAGGCATTGGACGCAGAACGCCGCTTCAGAACCTGGAACCGGGCTCGAGCAGAAAGTCCATTTCTTCACTGGTACTGGGCCTGTCCAACGCCAGGTTGCGGTGCGGGAACCGGCCGAACCGCTCGATCACCCGCTGGTGCTGCTGGGCATAATCCAGAAAACCTTCGAACAACCGACGGTTGGCTTCAGGCTGCTCATCGAGCAGCACCTGGTAGCGCTCGACGGACATGTTCTGCCAGTCCAGCACTTCGGCATGTTCGAGCACCAGCAGCACGAATACCCGCTGGATCGGGAGCAACTGGTAATCCCAGTCCTTCTGCAACCCTTGCAGGGCAACCACTTGCGCACGCCGATCACCTTCGAACGCACGCGGCGTGTCGCGGTAGATCATGCGTGGCAACTGATCGAGCAGAAGCAGAAGCCCGAGCCAGCCCTGAGGGCTTTGCTGCCACTCGTCGAGCCCGCCAGCCAGCGCCTGTTCGACAAGCTCACCGAACAGCGCCTGAGCCTCGGCGTCGTGATGCTTGCCGAACCATTGGGCGCTCTTCTCGTCAGCCACGGCCTGGGCACTGGTGCCCCAACCGAACCACCATTCCAGCAAAGGCTGCCAAGGTGCGAGCATGACTTACTCCTTGTGGTAGGCGGTGACGCGCTCGACCTCTTCCTTCGAGCCCAGGATCACCGACACGCGCTGGTGCAGGCTTTCTGGCTGAATGTCGAGGATACGGTCGTAACCGTTGGTGGACGCGCCACCGGCCTGTTCGATGATGAACGACATCGGGTTGGCCTCATACATCAGGCGCAGCTTGCCCGGCTTGCTCGGCTCACGGGCATCGCGCGGGTACATGAACAGGCCGCCACGGGTCAGAATACGGTGTACGTCGGCCACCATCGAGGCGATCCAACGCATGTTGTAGTTCTTTTTCAGCGGGCCGGTCTCGCCTGCCAGCAACTCGCCCACGTAGCGCTGTACCGGGGCTTCCCAGTGACGCTGGTTGGACATGTTGATGGCGAATTCGGCAGTAGTTTCCGGAATACTGATGTTCTCGTGGGTCAGCACGAAGCTGCCCAGTTCGCGATCCAGGGTGAAGCCCTTGACGCCGTTGCCCAGGGTCAGGATCAGCATGGTTTGCGGGCCATAGATGGCATAGCCGGCCGCCACCTGCTCGGTACCCGGCTGCAGGAAGGCATTTTCGTTCAGGGTTTCGTTCTGGCTCAGGTACTCGTTGGGGCAACGCAGTACCGAGAAGATGGTGCCGACCGACACGTTGACATCAATGTTGGAGGAGCCGTCCAGCGGGTCGAAGACCAGCAGGTAGGCACCTTTGGGGTAGCGACCCGGAATCTGGTAGGCATTGTCCATTTCCTCGGACGCCATGCCGGCCAGGTGACCGCCCCATTCGTTGGCTTCGAGCAGGATGTCGTTGGAGATCACGTCCAGCTTCTTCTGGACTTCGCCCTGGACGTTTTCGGTGCCCATGCTGCCCAGCACGCCGCCAAGGGCGCCCTTGGACACGTGGTGGCTGATTTCCTTGCACGCACGCGCCACCACTTCGATCAGGAAGCGCAGATCGGCAGGGGTATTGTTGCTGCGGGTCTGCTCAATCAGATAGCGACTAAGGGTAACGCGGGACATGTATGGCTCCAACAGGATTGGGGATGGAAAACCCACGCAGTTTACAGGGAGAGCGGCGGGCTAGCGAGCGATGAGACTCGCCACGGCTGTCAGACGGCACAATGGATCGGGAGTTCAGCGCTCGCCAAGCCGATGGTCGGGCACCGGGCTGCCGGCCCCATCCTGGTGCCGGCCAGCCTGTGCTCATTACAGATGGCAACGCTGACGAGCCAGAGGGCGGTGACCCACTGGTCGTGCCTGTGTCAGTCCAGTGCCTTCCAGATCTCGGTCGCGTACTCGCGGATGGTCCTGTCCGACGAGAACCAGCCCATGCGTGCCGTGTTCAGCACAGCCATGCGCCACCACTGCTGCGGCTTGTGCCAGAGGTCTTCTACCCGTTGCTGAGCATCCCAATAGGCGTCGAAGTCGGCGCAGACCATGAAGCGGTCGTAGCCAATCAGGCCATCGATCAGACCGGTGTAACGCGAAGGGTCGTCCGAGGAGAACACGCCACTGCGGATGGCCTGCAACACATCGTTCAAGCGCCCGGAGGCCGCGATGGCAGCAGAGGCACCAAAATCGCCAGCGCGCTTGCGCGCCTCGACCTGCTGCGCCGTCAACCCGAAGATGAACATGTTGTCGGGGCCGACCTGCTCGCTCATCTCCACGTTCGCGCCATCGAGGGTGCCGATGGTCAGGGCGCCATTGAGGCCGAACTTCATGTTGCTGGTACCTGAGGCCTCGTAACCGGCAGTGGATATCTGCTCGGAAAGGTCCGCGGCCGGGATGATGCTTTCAGCCAGGCTGACGTTGTAATTGGGCAGGAACACCACCTTGAGCAGGCCGCGCACGGTGGGATCGTTGTTGACCACACGAGCGATGTCGTTGGTCAGCTTGATGATGAGCTTGGCCTGATGGTAGCTGGCCGCCGCTTTGCCCGCGAAGATCTTGACCCGTGGTACCCAGTGCGTACCCGGGTCGTGGCGAATGGCCTGGTACAACGCGACGGTGTGCAGCAGGTTGAGCAATTGCCGCTTGTACTCGTGGATGCGCTTGACCTGCACGTCGAACATCGCTTCCGGGTTCACCGTAACGCCCACCCGGTCCTGGATGATGCTCGCCAATGCACGCTTGCTGTGCAGCCGCTGCGCCGCGAACTGCTTGCAGAAACTGGCTTTGTCGGCGAACGGAACCAGCCCGGTCAGCAGCCGCTCAGGGTCGTCCAGAAGTTCCGGGCCCAATGCCTCCACCAGCATGCGGGTCAGCTGGGGGTTGGACTGGTAGAGCCAGCGGCGGAAGGTGATGCCGTTGGTCTTGTTGTTGATTCGCTGCGGGTACAGCTTGTGCAACTCGGAAAAGACCGTGCTTTTCATCAATTGGCTGTGCAGGGCCGACACGCCATTGACGCTGTGCGAGCCCAGGAAGGCCAGGTTGCCCATGCGCACCCGCCGGCCGTTGTCTTCTTCGATCAAGGACACAGCACGCAGCACGTCGAAGTCGTGCATGCCTTTGGCCCGCAACGAGTCGATATGGTAGGCGTTGATCAGGTAGATGATCTGCATGTGCCTGGGCAGCATGCGCTCCATCAATGCCACCGGCCAGGTTTCCAGGGCCTCGGGCAGCAAGGTGTGGTTGGTGTAGGCCAAGGTGCCCACGGTCAGTTCCCAGGCGGTATCCCAGGGGATCTGATGTTCATCGACCAGCAACCGCATCAGCTCGGCCACAGCAATGGAGGGGTGGGTATCGTTGAGCTGGATGGCCGCCGCATCGGGCAGGTTTAGCAAGTTATCGTGCATGTTAAGGTGCCGACGCAGCAGGTCTTGCAGCGATGCCGACACGAAGAAGTATTCCTGGCGCAGGCGCAGTTCCTGGCCAGCCTCGGTACTGTCGGCTGGGTACAGCACGCGGGAGATGCTTTCGGCGCGCGCCACCTCGGCAACGGCGCCCAGGTGGTCACCTGCGTTGAAGCGCTCCAGGTGCAGCTCTTCCAGCGCCCGTGCACGCCACAGGCGCAAGGTATTGACGCTGGAGCCTCGCCAGCCGACCACCGGCGTGTCATACGCCACCGCCCGGACGGTTTCGCTGGGTGACCACACCTGGCGCTGGTTGCCATGCGTGTCGCTGACCGTTTCGACGCTGCCACCAAAACTGATGGGGTAGATGACTTCGGCCCGCTCGAATTCCCATGGGTTACCGAAATCCAGCCAGTTTTCCGTCTGTTCCTGCTGCCAGCCGTCCACCATCGCCTGCCGGAACAGCCCGTGCTCGTAGCGGATACCGTAGCCATGCGCAGCAATGCCCAGCGTCGACATGCTTTCCATGAAGCATGCCGCCAGCCGGCCCAGGCCGCCGTTGCCCAACGCCGCGTCGGGCTCAAGCAGGCGAATGCGCTCCAGGTCCACGTCCAGGCCGTCCAGCGCTTCGCGCGCGATGTCCAGCAGGCCCAGGTTGCTCAGGCTGTCATAAAGCAGGCGACCGATCAGGAACTCCAAGGAGAGGTAGTACACCCGCTTCTGGCTGCGTCGGTAGGATTGCCGGGTATGGTCCATCCAGTGATCGACCATATGGTCGCGCGCGGCCAGGGCGATGGCTTCGAACCAGTCATGGTCGAAAGCATGCTCCGGGTCCTTGCCGACGGCATAGGTAAGTTTATCCAGCACTGCGGCGCGAAAATCCGCGACTTCAGCGTCACGCGCTTTGGGTTCCTGGGACATGCGTCATCCTCGGGGCAAGTGGACAAGAGCAGAAAGCAAATGTTGAGCCTAGTCGCTTCGACCGGCCGCAATCACCAGTGTTCGAGTATTTGCGCGGCAGCGTGCAACCGGTCATAAAATTGTTCATAAATTGAACAATTCCGGTATCATCGCGCGCCCTACACCGTGATCCACCTCATAAAACGATGAAAACGACCCTGATCGCCGCTGCCGAAGTCGACCGCCTGGAGACTTGGCAGCGCTATGCCAGCCACATGTGCGGCGGCTGCCACTCAACTTGCTGCACCTTGCCGGTGGAGGTCAAGATCAAGGACCTGATCCGCATCGGCGTGGTGGATGAATTCGAAAAAGACGAGCCGCCCAAAAACGTGGCCAAGCGCTTGCAGAAAGAAGGCATCATCGAACGCTTCAACCAGAAGTCGGGCATCTTCACCCTGACGCGCATGAGCAACGACGATTGCATGTATCTGGATCGTAAGAGCCGGCTGTGCACCATTTATGACAAGCGCCCCGACACCTGCCGCAACCATCCGAAGGTCGGGCCACGGCCGGGGTATTGTGCGTACAAGCCGAAGGTGGTTGGGCGGTAATCCGTTGCATACGCCGACCTCTCACCGTAAGCCTGCCCCCACAGGTTTCCACTGCTGACTGTGGATTCGGCCTGGGCGTTTTGATCGACCAGCGCGAGCCTCAGCTTTTCGCTGTCGTGATTGACGACCAGGGAGGTAGCAGCATCCGCCGCCGGCGTGATGTAACTCATGATAATTTCCAGCGTTGCGGCCATCTTTTGTTGCGCCTCAATCAGGGTATTTTCACTGCCATGACACCAGTCTTCAGTCGTGAAGTCCGCGAATAGCTATTGAAACCTGAAGCATCTTCAAAACTTCGAATAGAGGGAAATGGCCACTCATCCCTCGGCATGTTATTCACGGGTTGACTTGAAACTGGACAAACAAAACGCCCCCGGTCTTTCGAACGGGGGCGTTTTCATTACACCTGCAGGAGGAGCGAAAATGGCCCAGAATCCAAGTCAACCCTGAAGGCCAATCCCGCGCTGATGACGTGCAAGCATGACGACCGCAGCTACGGCAGTTCCTATTGATGCCAAGCAACCCAAAATTACCGTGGATCGAATCGATTCGTTATTCCAAAGCACGACCTGTTGACCAAGCCGATCGTCGTAGAGTATTCGTCCGTCCAATGTGGCAAGTTCACGCACCCTGCTGCCTTCATCCACACGCTCTACCGTGAGAACAACTTTTGAGTTGATACGAAGCCTCGACGCCTCATACAGCTCCCGATAGGTATAGATAGGTTTACCCTCACGCTTCCCATCCAGTTTGTACGCTACGCCAAAATGCACCAGCGAACGATTATGCTCCCAGCTGTCCGGATAACCGGACACCCTTCCCTCTATGACCATCAATCTAGACGCATCTGGAGCTGTATAAACCATCAATTGACTGAAATAAAGCGCAACACCTGCCAGCATCGTAACCACAACAATCGTGAGCAATTGGGCGCACTTTAATGAAGAGGACGACTTGAGCAGTTTAACGAAGCCGGAAAAAGAATGCACACGCTCCTCCCATTACGTTTAACAAACAGACTATTGAAGCACTTCAATGGTATCTCACCGCGCCACCTCGTCCGCCCCCAGGCGGAACAATTTCTATAGGACTT
>NZ_JBJJMO010000051.1:0-30906 GCF_046231935.1 Pseudomonas sp. KCJK9111
TTGGGGTAGCTGTTGGGGTTGCCGGTGTTGTGTGAGGCACGGGCTGCAGCTTTGGAGCAGGCATTGCCGGGGCCGCGCTGCGGCCCATCGCGGCCGGTCCGGCGCCCCGGCGAGGCCGCTTCTACACTGGATTCAATAGCCTTCGGGTGTGGTGCAGGGTCGTTAATACGCAGGTACAGCGTGAACTCAGGGGGCACGCGGTATCCCTGTAGGCGCGGCCTGGTGCCGCGATGGGCCGCGCCGCGGCCCCCGGCAATGCCTGCTGCGAAGCTGGTAATCCCAATCACCCCACTACAACTCAAAAACTCACCGAAGCCGATAACCGTGCCGTACGCGGTGCCCCCTGGAACAGGTAGTTATCCCCCAGATAATCCCCCACATCCCGCCAGTAACGTTTGTCGAAGACGTTGTCCACTGTCAGCCGCAGCGCCGTGTCATACCCCCCGACGCGCGTCTGGTAGCGCCCGCCCAGGTCGAACACGGTATACCCGCCCACCGCCACGTTGCCTGCATGGTCGGCGTACTTGCGGGCGCTGTAGCGGACCCCGCCCAAGAGCGCCAGCCCTGGCACCGGCAAGCTGTACTGCGCCTGCAAAGCTACCCGGAACCTTGGCACGTTGATGGCCTGATGCCCTTCACGCTCAGCGGTGCCGCTGCCCACCACCCGCGCACGAATGGCGGCCGCGCTGGCCTGCAATTGCAAGTTGGATGTCACCCAACCGCTGGCCCCGAGTTCCAGCCCCGTGTTTTTCTGCTGGCCTTGCTGCACATAGGTGAAGACGCCGTCGCCGTCAGGGCGCGCGTACTGGTACGCCTGACGAATCTGGAACAACGCAGCGCTCACGCTCAGTGCCTCCCAGTCATGCTTGAGGCCCACTTCCAGCTGGCGCGAGAGGGTAGGGGCAAGGATCTGCGCAGCGTTTTGGGCAAACCAGGGTGCAGTGCCGCCCGCCGAAAGCCCTTTGGCATAGCTGGCATAGAGGGATGTGTCTGGCGCAGGCTTGTAGACCAGCGCCGCGTTGGGCAGCAGTTGATACTGGCGAGTGTGCCGCCCGGCAGTGCCGGTTTCATCCCAGGTGCGTTCATCCAGGCGCACTTCCCGGGCGCCCAGTATGGCTTGCCAGTGTTCATTGAACGTCACCCGGTCAGTGACGAAGAGCCCGTACTGGCGGCTGTCCAGGCGCCTTTCGCTGGCGCCGACGGGTTGATCGGAAGGGGGAAGGACAGGCGCGGCTTCGCCCAGGGTGCCGGTGCCGAGCCACACGTTGTAGTACGGGCGCAGGTCCAGTGTTCGGCGCTGGGCGCTGGTGCCCAGGGTCAACGCGTGGCCTAGGCCCAGCGCATCGAAGCGCCCATCGAGCGTGGCCTGCGCTTCGTCGATACGCCGGGTGTCGTCGGGGCTGCGAAAATCATAGATGTCGTAGTCGCCGGCGCTGCTGAAAAAGGCGCCTTCACCCGACCCCCAGGCAAAGGCACTGTAGTCGTCGATCACCGCCTGGCTGCGTGAGGCGCTGACGGTGCCTGTCCAGGCTTCGCTGAAGCGGTACGCCAGGCGCCCGCCCAGGTTCAGCGAATCGGTTTGCACAGGCTTGGCCCACTGCTGGTAGGCCAGGCGGTCCTTGGGGTCCACGTCGTGAGGCAGGCGCGTGCCGCCCAGCAGCTGATAACCCGGTACCGAGCGTTGCTGGCGGTGCTGGTAATCGGCATCCAATTGCAAGGTGGCGTCCGGGCTGATCTGCCAGTCAAACGCCAGCGCCGCGAAATCACGCTGGCCGTCGGCATGCGCGACATAGGAGCGGATGTCCTCATGCGCCATGTTCACCCGCAGGCCAAACTGCTGCTGGTCGCCGAACCAGCCGCCGACGTCGGTGGCCAGGTAACGTTCGCCCTGCTCGTTGGTGGACACCGTGACCCGACGCACGGGCTCGGCCCGCTTGGTCACATAGTTGACCAGACCGCCGGGCGCCGACACGCCGCTTTGCAGCCCCGATAGACCCTTGAGCAGTTCCACCTGTTGCTTGTTCTCCAGGGCCACGTTCTGCTCGCCGACAAGGGTGTGGCCGTTGAGGCGGTAGCTGCTGGCGGCGTTGAGCTCGAAGCCACGCACGTTGAAGTTCTCGTAGTACCCGACCGGTGCGTAGCTTTCCCCCACCGAAGCGTCGCCTTGCAGCACTTCGCTGAGCAGGCGTACCTGCCGATCTTCCAGCAAAGGCTGGCTGAAAACGCTGATCGATGCCGGGGTGTCAAGCAGGGGGGCAGCCTGAATACTGCCCACGGCAGCTTCACGTGCCTGGTAGCCATCGTTGCCGTAGGTATCGGATACCTCAAGCGGGTCCAGTTGCACCCCTTGGGCTGCGAACGCCGCAGGGCATTGCAGGGCCAAGCCCAGGCTTAAAAGGCCAAGGGGCAAGCGAGGATGAGGCGAGGGCATGCGTGGGGCTCCTGAAGGCGCGGCACAGGCTGTGAAAAAGCCCGCATAGTATCAGTCGCTTCAGGTAATGGGCGCAGACAAAAGCCTTGGGGCGTCTTAGGGCGGGGCTGCGCGCCAAGCAGCGCCCGTAGGCACGGCTACTGGCGCACCAAGGCTTCGGGTTTGGCTTTACGCGCGGCTACCCACCAAACGATCAACGCCAACGCACCAATCACCAGGCCTGCCACCACGATGCCTGGCCAGCCCTGGCGCTGGAACAGTTGCGTGCCCAGCAGCGACCCCAGGGCGCCACCGATGAAATAGCATGTGATATAGCCCGCGTTCAGACGGGTCCGCGCTTCGGGGCGCAAGGCGATAACCGCGTTCTGGTTGCTCACATGCACCAGTTGCACGGCCAGGTCGAGCATCAGCACGCCCAGCAGCAAGGCCAGCAGGGACTGCTCGGCAAAGCCCAGCGGTACCCAGGACAGCAGCAAGACCACCAGCCCCACCGTGGTCCCCAGCGAGCCCTTGCCATGGTCAGCCAGCCGTCCGGCCCAGTTGGCCGAAAGCGCCCCGGCCGCACCCGCCAGGCCGAATAGGCCGATCACCGCGTCGGAGTAGTGATACGGCTCGTTGGCCAGCAGAAATGCCAGGGGCGTCCAGAACAGCGCGAACAGGCTGAACGCCAGCAGGCCCAGCAACGAGCGCAGGCGCAGCACCGGCTCTTCGATGAACAGGCGGAACACGGAGCCAATCAGGGCCGGATACCGCAGGCCTGCATGGCTGTGATGCTCCGGCAGGCTACGGTGCAGGGCCAGGGCCGTGATCGCCATCAGCACCGCAGCCAGCACGTAGATGCTGCGCCAGCCGCCCAGTTCGGCCATGAAGCCTGCGGCCGTGCGCGCCAGCAAGATGCCCAGCAACAGGCCGCTCATCAGGGTGCCGATGGCACGCCCCCGTTGAGTGGGCTCGCTCAGCGAGGCGGCCATGGGCACCAGGATCTGCGCCACCACGGAGAACAATCCGGTCAACGTGGTGCCCAGTATCAACCAGGGCAGGCTGGGGGCACAGGCACTGATCACCAGGCCAAGCGTGGCGATCACGGTCATCACGGTGATCAGCCGGCGTTGTTCGAACAGATCGCCCAGCGGTGCCAGCAGCAACAGGCCGGCCCCGTAGCTGAGCTGCGCGGCAATCACGATGCTGCCGGCGCTGGCAGTGCTCAGGCCGAACTGCTGGGCGATGCTGTGCAGCAGGGGTTGAGCGTAGTAATTGCTGGCCACGGCTAGGCCAGTGGCCGTGGCCATCAGCAGAATCAGGGCACGGCTGAGGGTTGGGGTGTGCATTGGGGTTCTCGTGACAGGCAGTGAAGTGGAGAAGATTATCGCCATCCGCTACGCATGACACCAATGTATAGTTCTCACGCCATTGATCGTGAAAGCAGATAGATCCATGAACCTCAAACAGCTCGAATACGCCTTGGCCGTGGCCGAGACCGGCAGTTTTACCCGTGCCGCCGAGCGCTGCCATGTGGTGCAGTCGGCCCTCAGTCATCAGGTGGCCAGGCTGGAAGGCCAGCTGGGCGTGAGCCTGTTCGAGCGCACTTCGCGCCGGGTGTGCCTGACACCGGCAGGCGAGGCGTTCGTGCTCAGCGCCCGGCCAGCAGTGGAGGCAGCGCGCCGCATCGCCGACGATGTGGCCGCCGCCTGTGGCCAGGTTCGCGGGCGACTGACCATTGGCGAAATCAGCTCGCTGACGGCCTTGGACCTGGTCGATCTGCTTGCCGATTTTCACGGGCACTATCCGGATGTGGACGTGCGTTGGCTTACGGCAAAGAGCGAACTGCTGGTCGCCGATGTGCTCGAACGCCGCCTGGATGTGGGTTTCATCGGCTTGTGGGAAGGCGAGGGCGTGCAGGGTGTGCAGCATCGCCTGCTGGCTCGGGAAGCACTCGTCGCCGTGCTTCCACCCACCCACCGCCTGGCCGGACACGGGCAACTGACACTCGCCGACCTGGTCCGGGAGGTGCTGGTGGATTTCCCGGAAGGCACCGGTGCACGTCGGCAGACCGACGAGGCTTTCCAGGCGGCAGGGTTGCACCGTCGGGTGCAGTTCGAGATCGGTCATGTGCAGCTGGTGGAGAAGTTCGTGCAGCGCGGCATGGCGATCGGCCTGGTGCCGGAGCAGGTGGCCCAGGGCTTTGACGGCGTGGCCGTGGTGCAACTGCTCGATGCGCCGGTGCGGCACCTGTACGCGATCTGGTCCGTCCATCCGACACCTGCCGCCCGTGCCTTTCTAGAACTCATGGAGCAGCGCTTGGGGGCGATCGAGCACAGGCGCTAGATCACCTCGACAACTGTCCAAGGTGTGGCATTGAGACAGACCTCGTCGTCAATGTGCTTGCCCATCAGCTGTTGCCCCAAAGGTGAGCGCGGCGTGATCACCATGACCACCCCATCGCCCGTCCCGATTTTCAGCCCGGCCGCCTCTGGCCCGATGATCAGCCTGCGGCATTGGCCCTGTTCATCTTCCAAGGTGACCACCTGGCTTACCTGCACCCCTTGCTGAGGGTCGTAGTCGCGCAGCTTCAGTTGCCGGTAGGTGTGCAGTGCCTGGCGGATCTCGGCGCTGCGCCGGGCCTGGCCGGTGGCCAGGTAGGAGGCTTCCAGCCCCAGCGTGTCGTACTTGTTCTCGGCGATGTTTTCTTCGGCAGTCGCAGCTTCATAGGCGCTCTGGGCTGCCCGGGTTACCACATCCAGGTCGTGTTCAAGGGCCGTGATGATCTGCGCTATCAGGTGGGGCTTGTTCATGATCAGTAACAGAACTCCAGCACATTGGCCTGGCTTTTGTCTGTGGGGGCCGTGCGATTCTGCTGCAACCAGAACTGGCACTTGGGGCTGTTGAGGTTGCGCGGATTGCCTTGGGCGGCTTCGGCAGCCTGTTCCAGTTGCTGCTTGTGCAGCATGTCCTTGTAACGCTCGAACATTTCGCCCTGGGCGTCCGGTGGCTGGGTGACGGTCGGGGGCGTAGTGGCGTGGGGGGCGTCTTGCGTGGTGGCTGACGCCGGTGCTTCGGCCGGGGTGGGCATAAGCTGGTCTGCAAGCCACAGGCTGGCAGCAATGGCCAGGGCGCCCAGCCATAGCCCCAGTGCAATGCTCAGTATCAGCGGCAAGGGTTTGAGTGTGATCGTCAATTCGCGGCGACGGGGCATGGTTGCTTCCTGGCAAGGTGGGCACTGGCGCATTGTTGCATGCAAGCCGGCCTTTTTTCGCCCACGGCTGTCTTTGGTGACAATTTATGCGCAGAATCCGCAGCTTTGGCACGGGTTAGGGAGCCGAGCATGACAGCCACTTGGGACATCTTTTGCAGCGTCGTGGACAACTACGGCGATATCGGTGTGACCTGGCGCCTGGCCCGGCAACTGGTGGCCGAGCACGAGGTGGCCGTACGCTTGTGGGTTGATGACCTCAATGCCTTCGTGCCCATGTGCCCTGGCGCAGACGCCACGGCGGCGCAGCAATGGCTGCGGGGTGTGGAGGTGCGTCAGTGGTCGCCTACCTGGGTGCCGGTGGAGCCGGGTGATGTGGTGATCGGCGCATTCGCCTGCCAACTGCCCGACGCTTTTATCCAGGCCATGCGACTACGCAACAACCCGCCTGTGTGGCTGAACCTTGAATACCTGAGTGCCGAGCCTTGGGTGGAGGGTTGTCACGGGCTGCCTTCACCGCAGCCAAATGGGCTGCGCAAGGTGTTTTTCTTCCCAGGCTTCACCGAAAAGACCGGTGGACTGCTTCGCGAGCATGACCTGCTGCCAAGGCGTGATGCCTTCGAGTCGTCCAGCCGAGCGCGCGCAACGTTCCTCGAGGCCTTGGGGGTGGCGCCTGCGCAGAATGCCCTGTTGATCATGCTATTTGCCTACGAGAACCCGCAGCTTGCCAACTGGCTGGAAGCGCTGGCCACCGACCCGCAGGCGTGCCATGTGCTGGTACCGCAAGGACGGAGCATCGCCGGGCTTGGGCAGTGGCTGGGGGTAACGCAGCTCGAGGCAGGCCATGTGCATGTGCGCGGGTCATTGACGGTGCAGGTGTTGCCTTTCGTCAGTCAGGACGACTTCGACCGGTTGTTGTGGAGCTGCGATTTCAACGCCGTACGGGGCGAAGATTCCTTCGTCCGCGCCCAGTGGGCCGCCAAGCCCATGCTTTGGCACATCTACGTGCAGGAAGAAAACGCTCACTGGGAAAAACTCGAGGCGTTCCTGGCGCTTTATCGACGTGGCTTGTCGGACGAGGCGCAAGCTGCCCTGCTCGGGCTGTGGCGCGCCTGGAACATGGACCAGGACATGGGGCAGGCCTGGCGCGCGGCCCGCGCATATTGGGCGCAATTGCAGCAGCATGCCCGCTGTTGGGCTGCTCAGCAGGCCGCTGGGCCGGACCTTGCCAAGGCGCTAGTACACTTTTGTGGAAATTCGCTATGATATGCGGCCTCGATTTTTATAAATCCATCCAGATTCGGATACTGCGTAATGAAAACTGGTAAAGAACTGAAACCCGGTACCGTCCTGCGGATCGACAACGACCCGTGGCTGGTTCAGAAAGCTGAGTTCACCAAGTCGGGCCGTAACAGCGCGATCATGAAGACCAAGCTCAAGAACCTGCTGACCGGCTACAAGACCGAAACCGTATACGGTGCGGACGACAAGCTGGACGACGTGATCCTGGACCGCAAGGAAGCCACGCTGTCGTTCATCAACGGTGATGAATACACCTTCATGGACACCACCGACTACACCATGTACGAGCTGAACGCCGAGGACATCGAAGCCGTTCTGCCGTACATCGAGGAAGGCATGGAAGATGTCTGTGAAGCCGTCTTCTTCGAAGGCCGCCTGGTATCGGTAGAACTGCCGACCACCATCAGCCGTAAAGTCGTCTACACCGAGAACGCTGCGCGCGGCGACACCTCGGGCAAGGTCATGAAGCCTGCCAAGCTAAGCAACGGTACCGAGATCTCGGTGGCGGACTTCATTCAGATCGACGAGTGGATCGACATCGACACCCGCGACAACAGCTTCAAGGGTCGCTCCAAGAAGTAATGCTTCCTGGGTAGCCTGAAGCATCGCTAATGCCTGATGCTTATTTGGGGCCGCGAAGCGGCCCCAACCGTTGAGTCCACGCAAAACTGGGTTTTAGAGCACCGCCTCTGCGCAGCGCCGCTCCAACCCAAGGTCCCCCTCACAACGTCCTCTGCAAGCTCTCGCGCAGTGCCAGCAAATCTGCCTGCAGCTTTTGCAGCCCCTCATGGGTACGCCCACTGGCCTTGAGAATCAGCTGAGGCACTTCTTCAGCCTGCTTCTGCAACTTGCGCCCTTTGTCTGTCAGCTGCACCAGCACAACCCGCTCATCTTCACGGCTGCGGGTGCGCTTGAGCAGGCCTTCGCTTTCCAGGCGCTTGAGCAACGGTGTCAGTGAACCTGGGTCAGTGAGCAGGTGCTGGCTGATTTCGCCCACGGTCAAACCATCGTGCTCCCACAACACCAGCATCGCCAGGTATTGCGGGTAAGTCAGGTTGAGGGCCTGAAGCAAGGGCTTGTACACCTTCGTCATCAGCAACGAGGTGGAATGCAGCGCGAAGCAGACCTGGTTCTCCAGTAGCAGTTCGGCGCCAGAGGCTTTGTTATCGGCGTTCATGCAGGTCCTTGAATTCGTTGAATAAGAAACTAGCACGCTGATGGTGGGTACGCTTACTACCAGCGTAATTCACTGCGCAGTGCCAGATCCCACGGCGGGACCGGGCTAAAGCGGCTCTTGAGGAATTCGAGCAGCAATCGGCTGCGAGAGTTCGTTTCATGTTCAAGGCGAAGTGCATAAATGCCGCTCGTCTCCGGTTGGGGCAAGCCAGCGTCGCAAAAAAGCGCGATCAATTCCCCGCGCAGCAGGTATTCACTGGTCAGCCACGTCGGCAAATGGGCGATTCCCAGCCCGGCCAGGGCGCCGAACAGAAGGGTTTCGGCATTGTTGGCAACCATGCGCATGCGCGAGGGCCGGTACAGACGTGTCTGGCCGTCCACCTCGAATCGCCAGGCGAACGGGGGTGCCAGGCCGTCCCAGTCCAGGCCGTCATGCCCAGGCAATTGGCTGGGGCACTTGGGCAAGCCCCGTGCCGCCAGGTAGGCGGGGCTGGCGCAGGCGATGCGCACCATGTCGGCAAGAGGTGTCGCCACCAGGCGTGTATCGGCCAGCGGACCTGCCCGTAACACCAGGTCGACTTCCCCCAAATGGCTACCGTGCATGTCGACGAAGCTGTCGATCAAGCGCAACTGCACGTCAAGGCCAGGGTAGGCCACCAGAAAATCGGCGATCGCCGGTGCCAGATGACGGCGCCCGAAGGCCGCCGGTGCATCCATGCGTATCAAGCCTTCCGGGGCATTGCTCAGCGACACCGCTTCAGCCCGGGCCAGGCGCAACTCATCGATGACATGCCTGGCGCGTTCGGCAAACGCATTGCCCGCAGGCGTTGGCCGCACGGCGTGGGTGCTGCGGCTGAACAGACGACTGCCGAGGGCTCGCTCCAGGTTGTCGATGCGCCGGGCAACTGCTGAAGGCGTCAGCGGGTGACGCCGGGCCGCGCCGGAAAAGCTCCCGGTTTCCAGTACATCCAGAAACAAGCTCAATTGATCGATCAATGCATCGGGGTTCATGGACAAACTCGCTTATGCAGGAAACGCACAGCCATTGTGCGTGGCTGTGCGTTTCGCTGCCAGCGTGCAGCCGCTAGCATGACGATCCCTGTGCACGATAAAAGTAGAAGGCTGATGATCGAGTGGGTGCTGTACGGCGTATTGGGTGTCGCCCTGGGAACCGTGGGTGGGCTTTTCGGCATCGGTGGCGGCCTGATTGCCATCCCGGCCCTTGGCGTGCTGTTCGGGCTTGACCAGCAATTGGCGCAGGGCACGGCGTTGGTCATGGTCGTGCCCAACGTGCTGTTGGCGTTATGGCGCTATCACCAGCGCAACCGCATCGAGCTGCGGCATGCCTTGCCGCTGTCCTTGTGCAGCTTTGTGTTCGCGTGGTTGGGGTCGATCTGGGCGGTGGGGTTGGACGCACATGCCATGCGCTTGGGCTTCGTGGGCTTTCTGGTGGCGCTGGCGATCTGGAACGTGGCCAGGATGTTCATGAAAGTCAGCCCTGCCAGTACCGAGTTGCGTCATCCCTGGCCTTGGCTTGGCGTTCTGGGCAGCTTCGCCGGGACCATGGGCGGGTTGTTCGGCGTCGGTGGCGCGGTCGTCGCCACGCCCATATTGACCAGCGTGTTCGGTGCCACCCAGGTGGTGGCGCAAGGGTTGTCGCTGGCCCTGGCCGCGCCGAGTACGTTGGTCACCTTGGTGACCTACGCGGTGCACCACAGTGTGGACTGGGGCGTGGGTATCCCGCTTGCGGTAGGCGGGCTGTTGAGCATCAGCTGGGGCGTGAAGTTGGCCCACGCCTTACCGGAAAAGGCGCTGCGGGCGATGTTCTGCGTTTTCCTGGTGGCCTGCGCGGTCATGCTGGGTTTCGAACTATAGCCGCAGGCGTGTCACTTGAACCCTTCGATGATGTACTGCGCCATGCAGTCGGTGATGGGGGAGGGTGACTGACCGCCACGTACCAACATGACGTTGGCCAGCGGCAATTCAGGCAAGCCTTCGGCTTCGCCGAGTACCCGCAGATTGCCGCCAATCAGGCTCTGCAGCTGGGCGGTCACCGCAAGCCCTGCGGTGACCACGGCAAAAATCGCTGAGAGGCTGGGGCTTGTATAGGCCACTCGGTAGTCGATGCCCTGGGTTTCCAGTGCGTTACAGGTCCAGGCGCGGCAGAAGCATTCGGTGTTGAACAATGCCAGTGGCATGGGGCGCTGCTCGTGCGGGCAGAAGCCCTCGGCCGCGGCCCATACCAGCCGCTCCTGGCGTAGCAATTGGCCGATCTCGTTGCCGGGCTCGCGGGTGACGATGGTCAGGTCCAGGTCCTTGCGCAGCATCAGTTGGCGTGAGGTATCGCAGTGCACCTCCACCTGAACCAAGGGGTAGGCTTTGGCGAAGCTGGACAAGATGCTCGGCAGAAAACGCATGGCGTAGTCGTCCGGCGTACCGATACGCACCAGGCCCACCATGTGCGGCATGCGCAGCGTGTTGAAGACTTCGCCGTGCAGCTTGAGGATGCGCCGGGCATACCCCAGCAACACCTGACCTTCGGCGGTCAGGCGCACCTGCCGCCCCTCGCGCTCGAACAAGGGCCGCTGAAGGATATCTTCTTCCAGGCGCTTCATCTGCATGCTGACGGCCGATTGGGTGCGGTTGACCACTTCACCAGCCCGGGTAAAGCCGCCTTGCTCGGCAATGGCAACGAAGGTGCGTAACACGTCGGCATCAAGGCTCTGGTACTGGGACATTGCATCAATCTCCGAGATGCATGGCATCAGAAACATTCGTTGGATTGATCTTAATCGGCGCGTGAGACTGAAGCCATCGATAACGGAGGGCTTCACGATGAAAGGTACGATCAGCAACGCAGAGGCTTCGGTCATTTCGTTCAGGCCGCTGTGGCGGGCGACCTGGGGGCGAGTGACCCGGTGGCTGGAGCTGCACCGCCAGCGTCAGCAGCTTGCCAGCCTGAGCGATGCCATGCTTCATGACCTGGGTTTGAGCAGGGCCGATACTCATCAGGAAAGCGAGCGCCATTTCTGGGACGACCCGCTGTGCAAGTGAGCCCAGCGGAATCCTTGCCTGTTTCGGGGCTGTCGCTTAGCGCCGCACCTGTTTCAATGTTTCAGCAATCAGGAACGCCAATTCCAGCGACTGGTCGGCGTTCATTCGCGGGTCGCAGTGAGTATGGTAGCGATCCGACAGGGCATCCTCGGTGATCGGGCGAGCCCCACCGATGCATTCGGTGACGTTCTGCCCGGTCATTTCGATATGAATACCGCCCGCATGGCTGCCTTCGGCCTGGTGCACCTGGAAGAACTGCTTAACCTCGTCCAGGATCTGGGCGAAGTCGCGGGTCTTGTAGCCGCTGCTGGCCTTGATGGTATTGCCGTGCATCGGGTCCGAACTCCACAGCACCTTGCGACCCTCGCGCTCGACCGTGCGGATCAGCCCCGGCAAATGGTCCCCGACCTTGCCCGCGCCCATGCGCACGATCAGGTTCAGGCGCCCTGGGTCGTTGCTGGGGTTGAGGATGTCGATCAGGCGGATGAGCGCCTCTGGGTCCATGCTCGGGCCCACCTTGACCCCAATCGGGTTGTGCACCCCACGCAAGAACTCCACGTGTGCGCCATCGAGCTGGCGGGTGCGATCGCCGATCCAGAGCATGTGCGCGGAGCAGTCGTAGTAGTCGCCGGTCAGGCTGTCCTGGCGCACGAAGGCCTGTTCGTAGTTCAGCAGCAGGGCTTCGTGGGCCGTGAAGAAGCTGGTCTCACGCAGCTGGGGTGCGCTGTCCAGGCCACAGGCGCGCATGAACGCCAGGGTTTCGTCGATGCGGTTGGCCAACTGGTGGTATTTGTCGGCCAGCGCCGAATTGGCGATGAAGTCCAGGTTCCACTTGTGCACCTGGTGCAGGTCGGCAAAGCCGCCTTGGGCAAAGGCGCGCAGCAGGTTCAGGCTGGCCGTGGACTGGTGGTAGGCCTGCAGCAGGCGCTCTGGGTCGGGGATGCGGCTCTTGGCATCGAAGCCGATACCATTGACGATGTCGCCGCGGTAGGCGGGCAGGGTAACGCCCCCCAGCGTTTCATCACCGGCCGAGCGAGGCTTGGCGAATTGCCCGGCCATGCGCCCTACCTTGACCACGGGGCAACCGGCGGCAAAGGTCATGACGATGGCCATTTGCAGCAGCACCTTGAAGGTGTCGCGAATCTTGGCCGCGGAAAATTCCGCGAAGCTCTCGGCACAGTCGCCACCTTGCAGCAGAAACGCCCGGCCTTCGGTCACCTCGGCGAACTGGCGTCGCAACTCGCGGGCTTCGCCAGCGAACACCAACGGCGGGTAACTGGCCAGGGTTTGCTCGACCTTGTGCAGGTGCGCAGCGTCAGGGTAGACGGGTTGTTGCTGGATCGGCAGGGCACGCCAGCTGTCAGGGCTCCACGTTTGGGTCATTTCAGGCTCGGTCATGTAGGTTGCAGGCTGGCAGCCATGGTAACAGCTGGCACCGTGCTTGTTGCAGCACGGGCGTTGACGGACAATGCAGCTTTTGCGGGGTGATTTGCACATGGTGGCGCAACGGCAGGAACGGTTGCTGGCACGCGTGGAGGACGCCTTTGGCGTCATCAGCGTGTACGAGGTGGATGATTACCGTTTCCTCGAATTCGGCGACGCCATCGAGCAGAGCTGCGTGTTCACGGCGGACCCCAGCTGGCTGGAGTACGACTATACCCGCGCCATGCTGGTAGGGGCGCTCTGCCATGAGCAGCCGGAAAGTGCGCTGTTCCTGGGGCTGGGCGCCGGAACCCTGACCCAGGCGTGCATGAAGTTTCTGCCCCTCGAAGACATCGAGGCCATCGAGCTGCGCCCGGATGTACCACGTCTGGCCATGGAGTACCTTGGCCTGGATGATGACCCACGGCTCTATGTACGCATTGGTGATGCTGTCCAATTGCTGCCGACTGCGGAAACGACCGACTTGTTGTTCGTCGACCTTTATACCGACCATGGGCCGGGCGTCGGGCATCTGGCTTGGAATTTTCTTGAGGGCTGCCAGCAACGCCTCAACCCCGGCGGCTGGCTGGTGATCAATCAGTGGGCCACCGACGAGGGCAAGCCCCTTGGGGCGGCATTGCTGCGCGGGTTGTACCACCGCCACTACTGGGAGTTACCGGTCAAGGAGGGCAACGTGATCGTGCTGGTGCCAGCCGATCTGGAGCAGACCCTGGACATGGCGGGGCTGCGGGCACGGGCCGAGGCGCTGGCACCACGCCTGGGGTATAGCCTTGAAGGGTTGATCAAGGAAATTCGCCCGGCCAGTTGAGCCAGGCGTGTGGGATGAGCTTGCAGGGGCCGCTGCGCAGTCATACAGAGGCCCTGAGCATCAAGTCCGTAGCGTTTCAGCTGCTTGGCGATAACCCAAACCACGACCCTTGAGGTGCAAAAGATGTATCGTTTCAGCCACCTTCAGCCGACATCCTCCCCAAACCCTGCGCCCTGAAAAAATTCCTCCCGTCCCGTTCGATTTCAGGTATAGTACGCGCCGGTCTTTTAGCGGGCCTCAAAAATCAGGCGGTGCAAATCCTCCGAGTCCAGCTTCGGCTGCACGTCCGCTAGGCGGACCTTCCCAAGTATCTTTTTCAATCGTTTTCGCAAATCCCCGCCGCCAAAGCTGCCTGGGTGACCTGTCGGTCTTTCATGGCTTGTGCAGCTTTGGAGCATGGGTCTTTGCGGATGCACTCTAGAGGCAGACCCATGACCCAGGAAATCGCCGGCTTCGCCGCTCTCGATCTCAATCCGAACATTGTTGCCGCTGTCGTGGCCACCGGCTATGAAGAGCCGTCGGCCATTCAGCAGCAATCGATCCCGATCATCCTCGCCGGTCACGACATGATCGGCCAGGCGCAGACGGGCACCGGCAAGACCGCTGCCTTCGCTCTGCCGATCCTCAACAAGATCGATGTGAGCAAGCGCGAGCCGCAAGCCCTGATCCTGGCACCAACCCGTGAGTTGGCGCTGCAAGTTGCAACCGCTTTCGAAACCTACGCCAAGCAGATGCCGGGCGTGAACGTCGTGGCCGTCTACGGTGGTGCCCCGATGGGCCCGCAGTTGCGCGCCATCCGCAACGGCGCGCAAATCGTCGTCGCCACCCCAGGCCGTCTGTGCGACCACTTGCGTCGTGACGAGAAGGTCCTGTCGACCGTGCAGTACTTGGTACTGGACGAAGCCGACGAGATGCTCAAGCTGGGCTTCATGGACGACCTCGAAGTGATCTTCGATGCCATCCCGGCCACGCGTCAGACTGTACTGTTCTCCGCAACCCTGCCGTCGTCGATCCGCTCGATCGCCGAACGTCACCTGCGTGAGCCCAAGCACGTCAAGATCCAGAGCAAGACCCAGACCGTCACCGCGATCGATCAGGCTCACCTGATGGTACATGCCGACCAGAAGATCCCGGCCGTGCTGCGTCTGCTGGAAGTCGAAGAGTTCGACGCGCTGATCGCCTTCGTGCGCACCAAGCAGGCTACCCTGGACCTGGCTGCCGCATTGGAAGCCAAGGGTTACAAGGCTGCTGCGCTGAACGGCGACATCGCCCAGAACCAGCGTGAGCGTGTGATCGACTCGCTCAAGGATGGCCGCCTGGACATCGTCGTCGCCACCGACGTCGCTGCCCGTGGCCTGGACGTGCCGCGCATCACCCACGTGTTCAACGTCGACATGCCGTACGATCCAGAGTCCTACGTGCACCGTATTGGCCGTACCGGCCGTGCGGGTCGCGAAGGTCGCGCACTGCTGCTGGTGACGCCCCGTGAGCGCCGCATGCTGCAGGTGATCGAGCGCGTCACTGGCCAGAAAGTTGCCGAAGCGCGCCTGCCCAACGGCCAGGCGGTGCTCGATGCTCGTATCAAGAAGCTGACCAACAGCCTGGCGCCGCTGGTTGCCGAAGCCGAAGCCACCCACGGTGAGCTGTTCGACCGCCTGACCGCCGACCTGGGCTGCAGCGCTCGCGCGCTGGCATCTGCCCTGCTGCGCAAGGCCACCAATGGCCAAGCCCTGGACCTGGCAGCGGTAGAACGGGAACAGCCGCTGGTGCCAAGCTTCGCACCGCGTGGCGAGCGCACCGAACGTGGCGAGCGCCCGGACCGTGGCGAGCGCGAGCGTCGTGCGCCACTGCCGCTGGCAGAAGGCCGCGTACGCTGCCGTACCGCCCTGGGCGCACGTGACGGTATCGCCGCCAAGAACCTGCTAGGCGCCATCCTCAACGAAGGTGGCCTGGCGCGTGATGCCATTGGTCGCATCCAGGTGCGTGATAGCTTCAGCCTGGTCGAGCTGCCGGAAGATGGCCTCGAGAAGCTGCTGACCAAGCTCAAGGACACTCGCGTCGCTGGCAAGCAGCTCAAGCTGCGTCGCTACCGCGAAGATTGATCCCCAAGCAGTGAAAAATCCCCGGCCTAGGTCGGGGATTTTTTTTGCAAGCAATCAGGCGCTGTCTAATCGAATCGGTAGATATCCATCCCCAGCGCACCCAAGGCAAAGCCTTGGTGCACCACACCAAAAGCCCCGCCCGCGCCTAGGGCGAAGAACAGCGGCAGCAGATGCTCATCGCTTGGATGGTTGCGTACTGCAAACGGCGCCTGCGCCCTGTAGTCGAGCAGGGCCTGGGAGTCGTCGATCTGCAACTTCTCTACCATCCAGTTCCTGAAGGCCAGCGCCCACGGTGCCATCTTGTCTGGCCCAGCCTGCCAGTCCAGTTCTCCAAGATTATGCGTGATGCTGCCAGAGCCAATCAGCAGGACACCCTCTTCGCGCAGCCCGGCCAGGGCCTGGCCAATGCTTACCTGCACCGTGGGGTCCAAATGGCTGGGCAAGGACACCTGCACCAGCGGGATCTGTGCCTGCGGATACATCAGCGATAACGGTACCCAGGCGCCATGATCGAATGGCCGCTCGGCGTCTGGGTGAGCGGGTAGTCCGGCCGCCTGCAAACGCTCACAGATACGTCGCGCCAGGTCCGGATCGCCCGGTGCTGGGTACTGCACGGCGTACAGCGCTGCAGGAAAGCCGGCAAAGTCATGCCAGGTCTCCGGCCTAGCGCCGCTCGTGACCGCCAGATCGCGGCTTTCCCAGTGGGCCGATACCACGACAATCGCACGTGGCGTAGGCAGCTGTTGGGCCAAGCGCGCCAGTGCAGGCCCGCTGGCGCCGGGTTGCAATGCCAACATGGGTGAGCCGTGGGAGATGAACAAGCTGGGCAGCATGGCAGGGTCCTGAGGGTTAAGATGCACGCATCTTCGGCCAAGCCTTGATCGAATCCAAATCAAGTTATGGCTATGAACCATCGAATAATCGGGAGCAAACATGGAACCGGCATTCTGGCAGCAGCGGTGGGCCGACAATCAGATTGGCTTTCATCAAGCCCAGGTGAACCCCTATCTGCAGGCCTATTGGCCTGGCTTGCATCTGGCAGCCAACAGCAAGGTCCTGGTGCCCTTGTGTGGCAAGAGCCTGGACGTACTGTGGCTGGCCGGGCAGGGGCACCGCGTGATGGGTGTGGAGTTGTCTCGTCGGGCAGTGGAAGATTTCTTCCGTGAGCAGGGGCTTGAGGCACAGGTTTCACACACAGGTGCATTCGAAGTCTGGCGCCATGGGCCGATAGAGCTGTGGTGCGGCGACTTTTTTGCGTTGTCGCGCAGCGACGTGGGTGACTGTACTGCGCTCTACGACCGAGCGGCCTTGATCGCCTTGCCCTCGGCAATGCGGGAGCAGTATGTCCGAGCGCTAGCGGTTTTGTTGCCTGCCGGCGCCCAGGGGTTGGTGGTGACCTTGGACTATGATCAGGCGTTGGTGGCCGGGCCGCCGTTTTCGGTGAGCGACGACGCGTTGCGGCAAGGGTTCGCCGGCTGGCAAGTGGATGAGCTCGAGGCGGTGCAGGTGATCGAGCAGAGCCCGAAGTTCGTGCAGGCGGGGGCCTCGAGCTTGTGGGAGAGGGTCTATCGGGTCAGCCGTTGAAACCGTCACCCAGCCTTGCCGCGTTATCGAGCACTCACAAAAAAGGCGACCGAGGTCGCCTTTTGCAGGGTGGGGCGGATCAACCGCGGCGGCGCAGGGCGTCGATGCGGTCTTCCAGCGGCGGGTGGCTCATCAGCAGGCCGGCCAGGCCCTGCTTGAGGCCGCCATTGATGCCAAAGGCCTTGAGCGTATCGGGCATGTGGACCGGCAGGCCCTGCTCCACACGCAGGCGCTGCAGGGCGCCGATCATGGCCGAGGTGCCAGCCAGGCGAGCGCCGGCTTCGTCTGCGCGATACTCGCGGCGGCGCGAGAACCACATGACGATGATGCTGGCCAGAATGCCCAGAATCAGTTCGGCCACGATGGTCGCGACGTAGTAGGCGATACCCTGGCCTTCCTCGTTCTTGAAGATGACCTTGTCGACGAAGTTGCCGATGATCCGGGCGAAGAACATCACGAAGGTGTTCACCACGCCTTGGACCAGCGCCAGGGTGACCATGTCGCCGTTGGCAACGTGGCCGATCTCGTGCGCCAGCACCGCGCGCACTTCATCGGGCGAGAAACGCTCCAGCAGGCCTTGAGAGACCGCTACCAGCGCATCGTTACGGTTCCAGCCAGTGGCGAAGGCGTTGGCTTCATAGGCCGGGAAAATACCCACCTCCGGCATCTTGATGCCAGCCTCGCGGGACAACTCCTCGACCGTTTGCAGCAGCCACTGCTCATGACGGGTACGCGGCTGGCTGATGATCTGGGTGCCGGTGCTCATCTTCGCCATCCACTTGGAGATGAACAGCGAAACCAGCGAGCCGGCGAAACCGAACACCGCACAGAACACGAGCAGGCTGCCAAGGTCGAGGTCGACCCCGTTGGCCGCCATGAACCCGTTGAAACCGAACAGGCTCAGGGTAATGCTTGCAACCAGCACCACCGCAAGGTTGGTGGCCACAAACAACAGAATGCGCATCATGGTTGTTACGTTCTCCTGACGGATGAATTGTCGCTTACTGCGGGGTATATAAGGGGCCTGCCGCCGGGATTCAATCGACGGACTATTTCAAACTGTGTAAGCCGCAGTATGGCAGAGGAGGGGAAGCCGGCTGTGGGATAGAGCATTGCAGGATGTAAGAAACATGCTAGGGCGCGCGCAAGGCTGCGCTTTTTCCTATGGCGGGCTCGCCAGCGCTCACAGCTTGAACCACGATTTCGGCCAACTGTGAGCGCCCGCGGCGCGTGTGCTTACTGCGAATAGGTCCTGAGGAAATTGCCGATTCGTCCGATGGCCGCTTCCAAGTCATCTACGCGGGGCAGTGTCACCACGCGGAAATGGTCCGGCCAAGGCCAATTGAACGCCGTGCCCTGGACGATGAGCAGCTTCTCGGACAGCAGCAGGTCCAAGGCAAATTTCTCGTCGTTGAGGATCGGGCAGACCTTCGGGTCGATCTTCGGGAACGCATACAGCGCGCCCATGGGCTTGACGCAGCTCACGCCAGGGATGTCGTTGAGCAGTTCATAGGTGCGGTTGCGCTGCTCCAGCAAGCGCCCTGGCGGCAGCACCAGGTCGTTGATGCTCTGGTAGCCACCCAGTGCTGTCTGAATGGCGTGCTGGGCCGGTACGTTGGCGCACAAGCGCATGTTGGCCAGCATGTCGATGCCTTCGATGTAGCTCAGGGCATGGTGCTTGGGCCCGGAAATGATCAGCCAGCCGGAGCGAAAGCCTGCCACGCGGTAGGACTTGGACAGGCCGTTGAAGGTCAGGCACAGCAAGTCCGGTGCCAGGGAGGCCGTGCTGATGTGCACCGCTTCGTCATAAAGAATCTTGTCGTAGATTTCGTCTGAGAACACCACCAGGTTATGCTGGCGAGCCAGTTCCAGCATGCCCCGCAACAGCTCCGTGGAGTAGACCGCGCCCGTGGGGTTGTTGGGGTTGATGATGACCAGTGCCTTGGTGTTGGGGGTGATTTTGGCCTTGATGTCCTCCAGGTCCGGGAACCAGTCGGCTTGCTCGTCGCACAGGTAGTGCACCGGTTTGCCACCGGCCAGGCTTACGGCTGCCGTCCACAGGGGGTAGTCGGGGGCGGGGATGAGCACCTCGTCACCGTTGTTCAGCAGGGCCTGCATCGACATGACGATCAACTCGGACACGCCGTTGCCCAGGTAGATGTCTTCGATGCCGACGCCTTCGATGCCCTTTTGCTGGCAGTACTGCATCACCGCCTTGCGTGCGCTGAACAGGCCTTTGGAATCGCTGTAGCCCTGCGCGGTAGGCAGGTTGCGGATCACGTCCTGCAGAATTTCATCGGGCGCCTCGAAACCGAACGGCGCCGGGTTGCCGATGTTCAGCTTGAGGATGCGGTGGCCTTCCTCTTCCAGGCGCTTGGCGTGCTTGAGCACAGGGCCGCGAATGTCGTAGCACACATTGGCGAGCTTGTTCGATTTGCTGAACTGCATGATGGAATCCCGATTGAGAAAACGCGCTATGCCCGGCCGAAAGGTTTGTAAGGGCACAAAGCGGGTGCGAGACTGAACGCCTTGCACACGAAGCCAACTAATATACGTGCCACCCGCGCCCCGGAAAAGACGGCGCAGGGTGAAATTGAGCCTGCCGAGGTAGCCCCATGCAAAAGATCGAGAAAACCCTGGAACAGTGGCGGTCGATGCTCGACCCCGAGCAATACCAGGTGTGCCGCCTGAAAGGTACCGAAAGGCCGTTCAGCGGCAAGTACAACAGCGAGCGCCGCGACGGCATCTATCACTGCATCTGCTGCGGGCTGGCGCTGTTCGATGCCCAGACCAAGTTCGATTCGGGCTGTGGTTGGCCAAGCTTCTACGCCCCTATCGAGGACAGCGCGATGATCGAGATCCGCGACACGTCCCACGGCATGATCCGCACCGAGGTCACCTGTGCCCGCTGCGATGCTCACCTGGGCCACGTGTTCCCCGACGGGCCGCCACCGACCGGGCTGCGCTACTGCATCAACTCGGTGTGCATCGACTTGCGCCCCCGTGACTGACCGGAGCTCGAACATGGCCGCATCGCTGCTGGATATTCCCTGTGTCACCATTACAGGCGAGCACAAGAAGCTGGGCGACTTCCCAGGCAAGGCCGTGCTGGTGGTCAACACCGCCAGCCAGTGCGGTTTCACGCCGCAATACGCCGGGTTGGAACAGCTGTGGCAGAGGTACCGTGATCGGGGGCTGATGGTGCTGGGCTTTCCCTGCAACCAGTTCGGCAAGCAGGAGCCTGGCGAGGCGCGTGATATCGCGCAGTTCTGCCAGCGCAATTTCGGCGTGAGCTTTGCGCTGTTTCGCAAGGTGGAGGTCAACGGCCCGGGTACCCATCCCTTGTTCGCCGAGCTCAAACAGCGGGCGCCCGGCATTCTGGGTAGCCAGAAGATCAAGTGGAATTTCACCAAGTTCCTGCTCGACCCAGTCAGCGGCCAGGTGGTGCGTTATGCGCCGACCACCAAGCCGCAGGCATTGGAGGCGGACATCGAGCGCCTGCTCAGCCGCTGACCGGCACCCAGCGATCGACCACGGCCAGCAGATCCTCGCGCCGGAACGGCTTGGCCAGGTAATCATCCATGCCGGCCGCCAGGCATCGCTCGCGCTCCTCGGGCATTGCATTGGCGGTGAGTGCGACAATCGGCAGCCCTGGCCAACGGCCGCGCTCACGGATGCGCCGGGTGGCCTCGTACCCATCCATCACCGGCATGTTGCAGTCCATCAGCACCAGGTCGAAAGCCTGCTCCTCGAGCCGCGCCAGGGCTTCGACACCTTGCGTGGCCAATTCGACCTGACACCCCAGCTTTGCCAGCATGCCGTTGGCCACCAGTTGATTGACGGGGTTGTCCTCCACCAGAAGGATGCGTGCCCGGCCTTTGGCTGTAGCGGTGGGCGGGGTTGCCAATGGATGCTCGGCATCGTGTCCTTGCAATACCCGATGCAGCGTCTGGTACAGCGCCCCCCGGGTCAGCGGGCGTGCGAGCTGATGCAGAGGAGCCATGGCCAACGCCTGTTCGCTGGGCAGGAAATTGCCGTAGGCAGTGACGAGCAGAATGGGTATCTGCGAAACCCTGCGCACTTCGGCCAGCGCTTGCCCATCGTCAAGGATCAGCAGTTCGGTTGTGCCAGCCACGGTCTCAATGCCGTCGTGACGTGCATACGCCAGGCCCAAGGCCGGTAGCAGGCCAAGCATCAGCTCATGCAGGCCGCTGCCCGCTGCGGTCAGTGCAGCCACGCTGGCGTGCAAAGGCTCGGGCGCATCAGCCTTGGCGTAGGCGTTGAGGGGCAGCTCTGCGGTGAAGCGGCTGCCAAAACCGGGCTGGGACCGGATATGCAGATGCCCGTGCATGGCCTTGCACAGGTTACGGGTCAGGGCCAGGCCCAGGCCGGTACCGCCGTACTGACGCGTGATGCCTGCGCCGGCCTGGGTGAAGGGCTGGAAGATACGCGCTTGCGCATCTTCAGGGATGCCGATGCCGGTATCCCGGACTTCCAGGCGCACGCCGCCGATCATTGGCTCAAGCCTTACGTCCACCCGCCCGAAGCGCGTGAATTTCAAGGCATTGGACAACAGGTTGCCGACGATCTGGCGCACCCGCGTGGGGTCGCCCAACACGCTTGCCGGGAAGTCATGGGCAATCAGGCAGGTCAGTTCGACCCCTTGGGCCACGTTCTGCGACAGAAGGCTGGCGGTGTCCTCGACCAAGGTCGCCATGTCGAAGGGGATGTGTTCGAGCTCAAGCTGGCCTGCATCGAATTTCGACAGATCGAGGATATCGTTGAGCAATTCGACCAGGACTTTGCCGGAATCATGGGCAATGGCCAGCTGCTGGCGCTGCTCGCCTGGCAGTGGGTTGTCCAGCGCCAGGGCGATCATGCCGAGCATCCCGTTGAGGGGCGTGCGGATCTCGTGGCTCATGTTGGCCAGGAACGCCGCCCGTGCATGGGCCATGTCCAGCGCCCGCTGCCGGGCCTGTTCAAGCTCCTGGTTGGTCAGGCTGAGGTTGTCGTTGCTCGCCTTGAGTTCGTCGGTGCGGGCCGCAACGATATTCTCCAGCTCGTTGAGGTACTGGGTGAGCCGATTCTCGGCCGTACGGCGCTGCTCGATCTCGGTGGACATGCTGACGAACTGCTGGTTGGCCACCTTCACCAGCACACCGATTTCATCGTGCTCATGACCGGGCGGGCATTGCAGTCGTCCCTGCATGGGCTTGCGCGCATCGCCGCCACTCAGCGCACCGATCACCGTGACCAACGGCTTGGTCAGCATCACGTAGAACAGTGCCAGCAACAGGCCTGTCAGCACCAGGCTGCGGGCAAAGCCGTTGAGCAGGGTGAGGCCGGCGCGGTCGAGAAAACGCCGGCCGAAGGGGTAGGTGTCCACGTCCAGGTACAGCGTGCCCAGGTATTCGTCGGGCATGTGGGTGAGAAACAGGGGGTCGCGCAGTTGGCGATGATCGCCGAAGAGAAAGTCGCTGATCGGCCTGTAGCGGTCTTCGAGTCGCGGTCGCTCCACGTCGGCCAGCACCGTCTCGTTGTTGTCGATCAAGCGTGCACGCACGATGGCAGGCGACTCCAGAAGGCCCCGGGTCAACTCCAGTGCCAGTTCCGAGTCGATGTTGTAGGCAATGCGCGAGGCCGGGTTGTGGCTGATTTGCAGCAGCGCACGCACTTCGCGGTTGATCGAGGCGTCTTCGCTGGCATAATCGATGCCGATCTGGACAAGACTGAGCAATGTTCCCAGGATGAAGCCAACCAGGACTGTCAACCGGGCTTGCTTGTATGACAGGCGATTGGTGAACTTGATATCCATGAGTCCCGAGCCGGTTCCACATTCCTTGCGCTGCGCAAGCATAGCCGATCGATCGCGGCTGCTGGCGGGTCTGTCACATATTCAGCCCTGATCAGGCTGACCGCCTGGGTTGGCCGTTTCATTGCTCAATAGCCTTGTACGTCATGGCACGGTGCTACGTGCCGTTGCGACTGTACGGTGCGGTGCAAGGAGAACGGGCCACCCGCCAACCCGAATTCGAATGTGTAGGAGTCGTCATGGACGCCCGCTTGATTGCTTTTCTGGACCGCGCCGAAACGGTGCTGGCCCGTCTCGAACCGCTGCTGCCGGCACCGCGTCCCGAGATCGACTGGTCCGCGACCCTGGCTGCCCGCTGGCAGCGCGACGGCCGCAGTGGCTACCTGATGCCGCTGGAGGTCAGCCTGGATATCCGCCTGAGCGACCTGATCGGGGTCGACCAGCAGCGTGACCAGCTTGGCCGCAATACCCATCAGTTCATCAATGGCCTGCCGGCCAACCACGCGTTGCTGTGGGGCTCGCGCGGCACGGGCAAGTCTTCGCTGGTGCGCGCGCTGCTGGCCGAGCACGCCAAGGCGGGGCTGCGCTTGATCGAAATCGAGCGCGACCATTTGGCCGACCTGCCGCGGGTGGTCGAGCAACTGCAGAAATTGCCGCAGCGCTTCATCCTGTTCTGCGACGACCTGTCGTTCGAGGCAGGCGAGGGCGACTACCGAGTGCTCAAGAGCGTACTCGATGGCTCGCTGGAGCAGGCCCCGGACAACGTCCTGTTGTACGCCACGTCCAACCGCCGCCACCTGGTGCCGGAGAAACAGAGCGACAACGAAAACTGGCAGATGGTCGATGGCGAGTTGCATCCCAACGAAGCGGTGGAAGACAAGATCGCCTTATCCGACCGCTTCGGGTTGTGGCTGTCTTTCTACCCCTTCAGCCAGGAGCACTTCCTCGATGTGGTCGAGCACTGGATCGGCCAGCTCGCGCGCCCGGCCGGGCTGCGCTGGCAGCGTGACGAAGCCCTGGACATACTCGCCGTGCGCTGGGCTACTGGCCGCGGTAATCGTAATGGCCGATGTGCCTATCAGTTCGCCCGCTATTGGGTCGGGCTGCAATTGCTGGAGCAAACCCGATGATCGATCTTAATGCCAGTGGTGCTGGCCTGGACGGCTACGCCCTGCTGGCGGCGCAAGTGCACGCGCTGTTCGCCGACGAACGTGATTTTACCGCCAACGCCGCGCAGTTCTCGGCCTTCGTCTATCACCAGATCGAAGACCTGAACTGGGCGGGGTTCTACATCAATCGCGATGAACAGCTGGTGCTCGGCCCGTTCCAGGGCCAGGTGGCCTGCGTGCGCATTCCCTTTGGCAAAGGCGTATGCGGCACCGCAGCAGCCACGCGGCAAACCCAGCGCGTAGAGGACGTGCATGCCTTTGCCGGGCACATTGCCTGCGACAGCGCGTCCAACAGCGAGCTGGTGATTCCACTGATCAAGGAGGGCAGGCTGGTGGGCGTGCTGGATCTGGACAGCCCTACGGTTGGGCGTTTCAGTGAAGCCGATCAGGCGGGGCTTGAGCAGCTGGCGGCGATTTTCCTGCAACTGACTGACTGCTGATCGCCCCTGAGCCTGTACCGGCGGCATGCCTGAGCCGCCGGTACGGGCAAGATGTTCAGTCGTACATCGCCTTCTTCTTCCAGGTTTCCTCGTCGTCGGTCTTCAAGCCTTCGGTCAGCTCGTTTTCTTCGTCTTCGGTCGGCGCCAGCTGATCCAGCACTTGGGCGTTCACCCGCGCCAGCAGTTTTTCAAGGTACGTCAGCTGCTCTTCATAGACCTTCGGTTCGGGCTGCTTGCGCAGGTATTGCACGCCCCGTTCGAAGGCCAGGCGGGCCTGGCCGGGCTGTTCGTTCTGCAAGGCCTGCTGGCCGAGGTTGTTGAAGAACTCGATATGCAGTAATACCAGGATGTGGCGAATTTCCTTGAGCCAGTGCTTGGCTTCCAGAGCAGGTAAGAAGCCTTCCTGCGCGGCGCGGGTGATCTGGTTGTGCAAGGCTTCGAGCAGAAACCGCACGTCCTTGGCCTTGGCTTCGGTCAGAATCGGGTTGGGTGGGTTGTTGACTGGTATCTGCTCGCCCTTGGCGATCAGCGCTTCTACTTCAGCGATGCGCGCCTTGATGTCGGCATTGTGCTTGTCCAGGGCAAGCTGGCGCTGGTTCACATTGAGTTCCAGCCGGGTCAGCAGCAATTTCAGCCCAGGAGTCATGTACTGGCCGGGGAAAGTTTCACTGATTTCGCCACAGCGACGCAGGCGATCGGCCAGTTCGATCTTCAATCGAGCGCGCTCGAGCTTGCCGTTCTCGACCACGTTATTGAGGTAGCCAATCAGAATCAGCAGTGCGATACCCGCCACGACGAGCAGGGTGATCAGAAGTGGTGTCACCGTGAATGCCTCATGAAATGGATTGCATCATTGAGTGTAGGGCGAGGTTGCATAATCCCTGACAGCCTGTGTTCATTATCGGCCGTTTGCCCAGTGGCTGAATGCTGGCATATTTATGCGGCGCTGACGTCAGAAATTCAGCCCGAGCTTCGTATAACGCAGGGGCGAGTTGGGACGGCAGGGCGGGAAGTCATTGATTTAAATAAATTTCTACAAAAGGGTTGACGGCTTATCCATCCCTCCATAGAATGCGCGCCACTTGCAGCGTAAAGCACACAGCAGAACGCAGCAGGAAGTGAAAGCAGGCAGTAATGCCAGCAGCGTGTCCCCTTCGTCTAGTGGCCTAGGACACCGCCCTTTCACGGCGGTAACAGGGGTTCGAGTCCCCTAGGGGACGCCAAATTGCGGGAATAGCTCAGTTGGTAGAGCACGACCTTGCCAAGGTCGGGGTCGCGAGTTCGAGTCTCGTTTCCCGCTCCAAATTCTCCGGCAACGCTTAACGGCGGGGCGGGAAATAAAAATCCAGTCTGAATCGTGAGGTTCAGGTGCTGGTACACTGAAAAGTGTGTGTGTCCCCTTCGTCTAGTGGCCTAGGACACCGCCCTTTCACGGCGGTAACAGGGGTTCGAGTCCCCTAGGGGACGCCATTGCGGGAATAGCTCAGTTGGTAGAGCACGACCTTGCCAAGGTCGGGGTCGCGAGTTCGAGTCTCGTTTCCCGCTCCAATTATTCATCTATAGACGTCTACCAAAGTCTGTAGGTTATTGATTCAACAGGGTTTTAGCCCTGGGGAATGTCTAGCGAAAGCTGCTCAGTTCCACTGTCAACCACGCCCAATCAGTACACGAAACAGTACATGAAATCCGGGCGGTTGCTGGTGCGGATTGTTTGCTGAGCCACTGCCCCTGAGCACGGTACACCTCTCCTCAACTTGAAGGAGATGTACCCATGGAGTTAACAGATGCAGTAGGCCGGCAGGCGAAGACCACCGGCAAAGACTACACCCTCAACGATGCGGACGGCCTGGTGCTGTTCGTCACCGGTCGAGGGGCGAAGAAGTGGCACTTCCGTTTTACCTGGCTTGGCAAGCAACAGCGCGTTGCCGTTGGCAGCTATCCCGAAATGTCCCTCAAGGATGCGCGTGAGCAGCGCGACGACTTGCGATCGCAGGTCGCCCGTGGCGTTGATCCGCGTGTTCACCGTCTGCAGGTCAAGGCGGCAGAGCTGGCCGCGCCCCTGAACACCTTTGCTTCCGTCTTCAAGGCCTGGCGTGACTTCAAGCGCTGGGCCTGAAAACCGGCCCTCAGAGCACCCTGTCGCAGATCGACCGCATTTTTGCCAAGGACGTATTGCCCTGGCTGGGCAAGCTGTCCATCTTCGATATCGACAATCCGCACCTGATGGACGTGCTACGTCGCATCGAGCGGCGCAAGGCGTTTACCACCGCCGAGAAGGTGCGCACCTGGTTCAATCAGCTGTTTCGCTATGCGATGGTCGAAAAGGGCTTGCGCTACAACCCGGCCAGCGACCTCGATATCGTGGCCGCGCCCAAGCCTCCCGTATCGCACAACCCGTTCCTGCGCATGGACGAGTTGCCCACCTTCCTGCAGACCTTGCGCAGCTATGGCGGCCAGGAAGTCACCAGGATGGGCTTGCGCCTGTTGCTGCTGACCGGCGTGCGTACTGGGGAGCTACGCCAGGCGGTGCCTGAGCAGTTCGACCTGGAGCGCGGCCTGTGGATCATCCCGCCGGTCATCGTCAAGCAGTTGCAGGTCAAGCTGCGTCGCGAGGGCAAGACCATTGCGCCCTATATCGTGCCGCTGCCCCAGCAGGCTATCGACATTGTGCGTGTGCTGATCGACGAGCACGCCCGCCGCCCCGCGCAGCACTACCTGCTGTCGCATCGCAGCCGCCTCAAGGAACGCATCAGCGAAAACACGCTCAACGGCGCGCTGCATCGCATGGGTTATGCCGACTGGCTGACAGGTCGCGGCATCCGGGCGACGATTTCCACGGCGCTCAACGAGCTGGGTTACCCGAAAGAATGGATCGAAGTGCAGTTGTCCCATGCCGACCCCAACAAGATCCGCGCAGCCTACAACCATGCGGACTATGTGGAGCAGCGCCGGATGATGATGCAATACTGGGCTGACCGGCTCGATGCTTGTGAACGCGGCGAGCCGATCGCGCAGCCGGTGTTGCCGCAGGCAGCGCCGCACAGCATGGCGGGGATCGAAAGCTATCTTCGCCTGTTGGTACAGGGGCGTTTACCGCAGCCGGTGGACGGAGTAGCGCTGCCGCGTCATATCGTGGGCTGATGCAGGGGCTTCGGGATTGCTTGCCAGTGGCATGGAAATCTGGTGATTGATTTTGGCGTTATGTACAATGAGCTGTACATGTGAAGGAGAGGTTGCCATGCGCACTATCAGCTATACCGAAGCCCGGCAGAACCTGTCGGCCACCATGGTGCAGACCGTCGAGGATCGCGCCCCGACCCTGATTACCCGCCAGAACGGCGAGGCGTGCGTGCTGATGTCGCTGGAGGAGTACAACGCGCTGGAGGAAACGGCTTACCTGCTGCGCTCTCCGGCCAACGCACGCCGCCTGATGGATTCGATTGACAGCCTCAAGCGCGGTCAGGGTGTCGAGCGGGATATCGCCGAGTGAAGCTGATCTGGTCTGAGCAAGCCTGGGACGATTATCTGTACTGGCAGGACGCAGATAAGCGTATGGTCAAAAAGATCAACGAGCTGATCAAGGAGACTCGCCGCACCCCTTTCGAGGGCAAGGGCAAGCCGGAGCCGCTGCGCCACAACCTGGCAGGCTTCTGGTCGAGGCGGATCACTGCCGAGCATCGGTTCGTGTATTCGGTGACGGATGAAGCGCTGCTGATTGCCGCCTGCCGTTATCACTATTGAAGGCCGGAAAACGCCGGCCAGGTGTGGGAGCGCACCTGCTGTACAAGCTCCACTCGGGAGAGCGGCTTTTGAGCCTTTTGGCCTTTTCGGATAGGGCCTTTGGCCCTTGAGCCTCTTCCCTTGTCGCAACCCTTGAGGCCTTTTGTCGTTTCCCTTTGAGAGCGGAGGCAGCATAGGCCAGTGATCCGGTTGCTGAGCCAGCGAGGTATTCATTATGCAGCAGCACGACCCACAGAAGCAGCGCACCGCCTGGAAGCTGGGCCAGTGGCTGGGTAACGGCTACCGGGCATTCTTGCGCCAGGAAGCCCGCTTTATGGCCTGGCTGGCTGGCTGGGCATGGCGTGTCGGTAAAAGTTGCCCGCATCCTGCCCTGGGCATTCAGGATCGTCGTCGTTCTGGTGCTGCTGTACCTCGCCTTCTGGCTGGCTCTGGTGTTCCTGGGCATTGCCGTGTTGGCGCATGCTGGCGGCGGCACTGGCGTCGATCAGGATGATGATTGGCCTATTGGGGAGCAGGCCGATCACAAGAAGAATCCTGGGTATAATCCAAATATGTATAACGATGCCCCGGATCATCGCTTTTACGATCCACGTTATGACGATGACTGAGCGGCATTAGCGAAGCTTTCCGCCGCTCATTGTCTCGGCTCCCTTGCTTCCTGCCTTGCCCGCGCCAGCAGCACCGTCGCTCAGCCCTTGAATTGCACCGCCTGCACGAACCCCAACCCAGCCCAAGGCTGTGACCCAAAACGTCGGCAGCACAATAAACATGGTGCCCATGACGAAATTCAACAGCATGTCGCCGAAGGTGTTGTCCAGCCCCAGCATGATGTTGAATTCATATGCGGCCGGTTGAAGCCCATGCCCCAGTCATACAGGGCATCGAGGATGGTCGAATCGATCCAGCGGGCCAGCTCGGACCAGAAATCGACGAAGTACAGCGCGAAGTAGACGCAGCTGATCGTGACGAAGGCGCGGATATCGTAGGTGGCCAGGGTGAACAGCAGCGGTGTGCTGATGATCAGCGCCATCTTGAGCAGCGACATCACCATCGGCAACGCCTGGCGCACCACGTCCATTGCCGGGAAAAAGGCCAGGCTGCCCACGGCCATTCCCACATCACCAGCGGCGCGGGTGACGATGTTGGGCAGGGTCTTGTCGATCTGTCCACCGTAATCGGCATAGACACTGCCCAGGTTCATTTTCTGCTGGCGCGGAGCGGCAATGGCGCGCACCACGGAATCATCCACCTCGGCGCGACTCAGAAAGCCCACCCAGCCGGCGATGCGGCTGAGCAGGCCGGGCTCGACCTGCTGCAGCAGGCGGGCACGCAGGCCGTTGCCGGCATCGCTCCACCACTGGAGGCAGGTCGGATACCCCGCACCGCTTGGCACCTGGGCCAGGCCGGCGTCCCGGCTGCTGTCGTAGGCCCAGCCCTCGCGTGGCGTTCTGGCACGGTAGGTGTCGTAGTAGCCGCTGGCGCCGACGAAATAGTTGGCGCCGATCCATGTCACGTCGTGCATCTGGTTATCGTCGAGATCGGGGCGACTCATGAACAACTTGGCCCTCGCCGGGCCGTAGCAATCGTGCGTGAAGTCCGCGACCTCCCGGGCCAGCACCGGATCGGCGATGCGCGTGGCATTGATCTCCATGCGCATCTGGCGCAGATCGGTGCCGCACGGAATGGCCGCGACCGCAGCCCCCGTCACCGCCCGCGACAGCGCATGCATGAACGCCCACCACACCGGAGCTTTCGCGCTCTGGTTGTTGAGGGTAGTGAAAGACTGGCTCCAGCCCGTCTCGGCGGGCAGTAGCACATTCACCTGACATTGGGCCGAACGACTGGTGTCAAACTTGATGGTTGCCAGATCCACATCGATGGTCGGGACGCAAGCGAACATCACCACGACGATGGCGACCCGGATGCGGTTCTCGATGCGCTGAGACGACAGGATGCCCTTGTTGCCCTCGTCTGCGCCCTCCGTGCGTACGTTCAGCCACTCGCCAAGGATGATGGCCAGGAACGGCAGTGCAATCACCCCACTGGTCACCACGATGGCCCAGATGCCGTTATGCACGATCCAGGCGACCAGCGTCAGGTAATACTCCAGATAATCGGTCGTCAGCAATGTCATGGCAGGCCCCCGGCCTTAGTACAGTCTCAGCCAGTTGCTGGCTTCGTACAGCACGATGCCGAGCACACCGAGCACCTCGATAACGCATAATTGCTGGCGTGATTGCGGATCGCGCGCGAGGCGACGGCGACGCACCCAGGGCCAGGCGGCCGCGACGGCGGCATACAGGCGCAGGCGCCAGACAAAGAAATGCCCGGCGTGATCGTCGAGCCACTGCTGCCAGGGCTCAATACCTCCCAGCAGCAGGATGCCGGAAGGTGACCACGAAGGCCGGGATGAACAGGCCAGCGACCAGCAGCGCCAAGATGATGAGCAAGCGACGCAATGGCCGATCAGGCTTGGTGGGTGAGAACGGCGAGGGCATGATAGTTTCTCCGGAGCAAAGGAGCGCTCCGGACAGTTCATGACAAACCGCCGTGTTCTTCGACAAACAATGTGGTATTCACCCTCACCGCATTGCCGCCCAGGATCTGTCATGCCTTGCGGTGGAACTCAATGGTATGCTAGCGCAGTTCAAGGT
>NZ_JBJJMO010000052.1:0-30569 GCF_046231935.1 Pseudomonas sp. KCJK9111
CTGTAATCTCGTTACCATTGCATGAAACGATAACTGTATGAAAAGCATTCATCCCCTTGTATGGATTCCACGTCGACTCTACTACAGTAGACTTAGTGTGATAGGTTCCAGAGCAAGAGGGCGTAGTCGTAAATATAGCTTTGAAAAAATATAGAAGGCAGGCGGTGATCAGAACCGTGATAATAGATCCGTAGTGATTTGATGCACTACCTAAAACATCTACAAGCTTGACGATCATGTCCAGCTGCTCTACTGAGCGTATGTAAATCTCGTTAACAGAATCAAGCAATGACATGAGAGCCACCAAGCCAGACAGATTTGCTTCCTACGCCATCATGGATCATTACAGAGACGCACTGATAACAGCCTTGCCACCTTCCTAGGCCCAGCTGATCATGCGCTGCAAAAATGCCCCGTGAAAAAACTCTCAGCCCTACGCCCCATATATCGCTCCTTGCACAGATGCGACATCGCAGTGGCACTACGCCGTGATAGCAATTGAGAATCGCGGCGAATTATGGCGGTTGCACATGCTGATCATGTGGCAATGCTGTACTGACGCGAGGGACGATTGGATATAAAGGAGGGCGGAGCTAGCATGCTCGATATGGTGCACCACTCAGGCGTACCTAAACGCTGCCACACTTCAAGATTTTTTGAGAAAGAAATCCTTGAGAAATCAAGGACTTGCGTAATGGAGGCAGCCCCGCCAGCCACACCCCGGCACTCGATGTTCCCGCTATGGCTGCTCCCTTCCGGGCCTGACCAGGTTAACGGGTAATCAATGCGGGAGGACCGACAGGGCCACCACTACATGTCTCGCTGAACAGCGAGTGGCGCCATTGTACCGGTCCTGAGCCCAGATACAACCTCTGCAGCAGAAAAAGTCATCATTTCTCAATGACTTGTCTGGCTAGCGCGCGCCACGCGGTCAAACACCTCGCCAGCCACCCCCGCACGCCAAGATGGCCAAGTGCCGACAATCACGCACCGGACCAACACGGCTCCAGAGTTATCAGACCTCGATGCCCTGCTGGGCAAGAAACGCCACGAACGCCTCTTCATCGAGCACCTTCACGCCCAGCTCGCTGGCCTTGGCCAGCTTCGACCCGGCACCCGGCCCTGCCACCACGCAGTGGGTCTTGCCAGAAACGGACCCCGCCACTTTCGCCCCCAGGCCTTCGAGCTTCTCCTTGGCGATGTCGCGGCTCATGCGTTCCAGGGAGCCGGTCAGCACCCACGTCTGGCCCGCCAGAGGCAGCCCCTCGGCCACCTTTTTCTCGCTGCGCCAGTGCATGCCGAAGGCCAGCAGCTGCGCCTCGATGGCATGGGCCAGACGCTGGTTGGCTTCATCCCTGAAGAACGCGCGTACAGCCTCTGCCTGGCGCGTATTGAGCGCCTGGCGCAGGTCGATGCCGTCGGCGGCGATGATCTTGTCCAGGCTGTCCAGGCGCATCACCAGCTTTTGCGCGCCGGTAGGCCCTACCGAGGGGATGTCGAGCTTGGCGAGCATGTCGGCCAGGGTGGTACTGGCGGCGAACTCCGCGGCCAGTTCGCCTTCGTCCTGCAACTGCATGCCGCTGTCCAGCAACTGGCGGATGACCTTCTGGTTGTGTTCGTCTTCAAAGAAGTTGTGGATCTCATGGGCCACTTCCAGGCCAATGTCTGGCAGATAGGTGAGCACCTGCGGCAATGCCTGTTGCACGCGCGACAGGCTGCCCAGTGAGCGGGCCAGCACCTTGGCGGTTTCTTCACCGACATCGGGAATGCCCAGGGCATAGATGAAGCGGGCAAGGGTCGGCTGCTTGCTGGCGGCGATGGCATCGAGCAGCTTGCGGCTGGACACTTCGGCAAAACCTTCGAGGCCGACGATTTGGTCGAACGTGAGCGTGTAAAGGTCGGCAGGCGAGGCAATCAGGCCCTCGTCCACCAACTGCTCCACGCTTTTTTCACCCAGCCCGTCGATGTCCATGGCCCGGCGCGAGACGTAGTGGATGATCGCCTGCTTGAGCTGCGCCCCACAGGCCAGGCGACCGACACAGCGGTACACGGCCCCCTCGCTGGTCACTTCCCTGCCCTTGCTGCGCTTGACCAGCTGGGTGCGCTCCACATGCGAGCCGCATACCGGGCACTGGCTGGGCACCTGCACTTCACGCGCCCCTTCCGGGCGACGCTCCAGCACCACCTGCATCACCTGCGGGATCACGTCGCCTGCGCGGCGGATGATGACCGTATCGCCAATGCGCAAGCCCAGGCGGGCGATCTCGTCCATGTTGTGCAAGGTGGCATTGGACACCGTCACACCGGCGACCTTGACCGGCTTCAGGCGGGCGACTGGGGTGACCGCGCCCGTACGCCCCACCTGGAACTCCACGTCCAGTACCTCGGTGAGCTCCTCCATCGCCGGAAATTTATGGGCGATGGCCCAGCGCGGTTCCCGGGCACGGAAACCCAGCTCACGCTGTGCGGCCAGGCTGTTGACCTTGAACACTACGCCATCGATCTCGTAAGGCAGGCTGTTACGCCGCTCGCCGATGTCGCGGTAATAGTCCAGACACTGCTCGATGCCGGCTGCGTGCTTGAGCTCGCGACTGATCGGCAACCCCCATGTCTTGAGCTGCTCCAGCGTGGCGATATGGCTGTCGGCCACAGGTGCGGACACCTGGCCGACACCGTAGCAGCAAAATTCCAGCGGGCGACTGGCAGTGATCTTGGAGTCCAGCTGACGCAGGCTGCCTGCCGCGGCATTGCGCGGGTTGGCGAAGGTCTTGCCGCCGAGGTCGGCCTGGGACGCATTGAGCCGGTCGAAGCCGGCCTTGCTCATGAACACCTCACCGCGCACTTCCAGCACCGCAGGCCAGCCTTGCCCGTGCAGCTTCAACGGAATGTTGCGCACGGTACGCACGTTGGCGCTGATGTCTTCACCCGTGGTGCCGTCGCCTCGCGTGGCACCCTGCACCAGGTGACCGTCACGGTAGAGCAGGCTGACCGCCAGGCCATCGAGCTTGGGCTCGCAGCTGAAATCCACCGCGCCTGGCTGGTCCAGCCCTTCCGTCACACGGCGACCGAACTCACGCAGGTCAGCCTCTTCGAAGGCATTACCCAAGCTGAGCATGGGGACCTCATGACGAACCTGGCTGAATGCGGCAAGGGCCGCCCCACCTACCCGCTGGGTGGGCGAGTCGGGCGTGACCAGGTGGGGATGCTCGGCCTCCAGCGCCTTGAGTTCGTTGAACAGCCGGTCGTACTCGGCGTCGGGCACGCTGGGTTCGTCCAGCACATAGTAGCGGTAGTTGTGCTGGTCGAGTTCGGCACGCAGTTCGTGAATGCGGGTTTCAGCGGTCATTTTGAGCTTCTCTTGCAAAACGAAAGAGCAGCCTGGCAGCCTCTGGAGAGCCAGGTCTCGTCATCGCCTTGTGCCTTAGGCAGCGAGCCCGCTCCACGGTTTCGCCACAGCCTTCAAAGGCTGCGGTGAAACCGTGAAGCGGGCTCGCTTGCCGAAAGCCGAGTCGATGAGCAAGAGGCCTGAACCGACCAGCACGCCCCGAGGCTGCTCTTCGTCTGGATTTATCAGCGCTTCTGGGTCAGGGCACGGCGCTCGAATTCCACGATGCGCTGGCGGTAGTGTTCGATGGTCTGCGCCGTCAACACGCTGCGCTGGTCATCCTTGAGTTCACCGTTGAGCTCATGGGCCAGCTTGCGAGCTGCCGCCACCATGACGTCGAAGGCCTGCTTCGGATGGCGCGGGCCTGGCAGGCCGAGGAAGAAGCTCACCGCACGCGTGCTGAAATGGTCGATGTCATCCAGGTCGAAGATGCCAGGCTTGACGGCATTGGCCATGGAGAACAGCACTTCGCCGTGACCGGCCATGCTCTCGTGGCGGTGGAAGATGTCCATCTCGCCGAACCGCAGGCCACTTTCCAGAATGTTCTGCAGCAACGCCGGGCCCTTGAACCCACCCTCATCACGGGAAATAACGCTGATCACCAGCACTTCCTCGGCCGGCGGCAGCTCCTTGACGCTGTTGTTGGCCGCTGCAGGGGATGGGCTACGCCCCTTGTCCGCCACGAAGTCGTCCTCGTCGTCGATCACGATATCCGCTTCACGGGAAGGCGCGCTGAAGCCTGCGTCAACGCGCGGCGCTTCTGCAGCCGCCGGGCGTTTTGGCCACTTGCTGACCTTGGCAGGTTTGGGTTCGCGCTCACGATCCCGGTCCGAGGCACTGAGCGACGGAAGATCACTTTCGTCCAGCTCAGGCTCCCTGTGGGTGTCGAGCACGCGGGGTGGGCCGAGCACTTCGGCACCACCGCCTTCATCGTCCGCCGCATTGGCATAACTGCGGTCCAGACGGAATTTCAACTTACCCTTGCCGCCGCGCATACGGCGCCAGCCGTCGAAAAGAATGCCGGCAATGACAATGATGCCGATAAGGATCAGCCACTCGCGCAGACCGATTTCCATGTAATCCCGTGCCTCTAATAAATATGCTGAAAACAAAGGCTTCAAAGGCCTTTAACACGTGGCGCCAAGCCTATGTTCTGACAGGCGTTTTACCCACGCAGAAAACGAGTGACATAAAGCTAGCACGACCAAAGACAACTTTACACCGTCTGTCTCACATGACAGGGGCATTTCAATGAAGATTGTGCCGTTCGACCACAGGTTTCACGCATCGACCATCGCCATGGCCGCCTCCACGTCCACGGCCACTAGGCGCGAACAGCCCGGCTCGTGCATGGTGACCCCCATCAGCTGGTCGGCCATTTCCATGGCAATTTTGTTGTGCGTGATGTAAATGAACTGCACGCTCTCACTCATTTCCTTCACCAGCCGGGCATACCGCCCGACGTTGGCATCGTCCAGCGGTGCGTCGACTTCATCGAGCATGCAGAACGGTGCGGGGTTCAACTTGAAGATGGCAAACACCAGCGCCAAGGCGGTCAGTGCTTTTTCGCCACCGGACAGCAGATGAATGGTGCTGTTCTTCTTGCCCGGTGGTCGCGCCATGATCGTCACCCCTGTATCGAGTAGATCTTCGCCCGTCAGTTCCAGATAAGCGCTGCCGCCGCCGAAAACTTTTGGGAAAAGTGCCTGCAATCCGGCATTTATCTGATCAAAGGTATCCTTGAAGCGGTGGCGGGTTTCCTTGTCGATCTTGCGAATGACGTTTTCAAGCGTGTCCAGCGCTTCGACCAGGTCAGCATCCTGGGCATCGAGGTAGCGCTTGCGCTCGGACTGCTGTTCGTACTCCTCGATGGCGGCCAGGTTGATCGCGCCCAGCCGCTGGGTACGGGCATCGAGTTGCTCCAAGGCCTGCTCGGTGCCGGCCTCGGTAGCGTCGGGCTCGACCGTGGCGAGAACGCCCTGCAAGTCGTAACCGTCGGCGAGCAACTGCTCCTGCAATGTGGTACGCCGCACTTCCAGGCCCTGACACTCCAGGCGCAGTTGTTCGAGTTGACCACGCAGCAACTGAGCCTGCTGCTCGGCCTGGGTGCGGCGCTTTTCGGCATTGCGCAGTTCGCGGTCGGCCTCGTCCATTTGCAGGCGTGCCTGGCGCCTTTCTTCGTCGACACCCATTCGCCGTTCCAGCAGCTCTTCGAGCTTGAGCCGCAGCTCCTCCAACGGCGCCTCCCCCTCCTCCAGGTTCAGACTCAGCTGCTCCTGTCGCTCGCTCAGACGGGCCGCTTGCAGCTCCAGGCGTTCCAGGGCCTGACGCGTGGAGTCATGCTGGGCGCGCAGCGACCCCAGGCGCACGGCCAGCTGGTGGGCATGGTCCTTGTGCTGCCTGGCTTCCTGACGAATGCGGTCCAGGCCCTCACGCAGCCGGTCGCGCTGGGCCAGCAGCACTTCGCGCTGATCGGTGTCCTGGGCCATGAGTTCGAGGGCATCCTGCAACAGCAAACGGGCTTCGCCCAGTTGCTCATGCTCAAGGGCGCGCTGCTCGTCGAGCTCAGCCAGCTCTTCTTCCAAACGGCGGCGGCGCAGCGCGACCTGTTCGGCACGGGCACGGTTGGCTGACAAGCTGGCCTTGAGTTCGGCCTGCAGGCGGCTTTCTTCCTGGGCGCGACGGCGTACCTGCTCGCGCTGCGCTTCCAGGTGCTGCTGCTGTTCACGCAGGGTGTGCAGCTGCTGGTCAATTTGCTGCAGGGCGATGTGCTGCTCACGCTGACTGTGCTCGAGCCGTTCGATCTCCTGACCGCGCGCCAGCACCCCGCTTTCACCGCTGCCACCGCGGCGCACACGAAGGCTGTGGCGGGCGACCCAGTAGCCATCGCGGCTGACCAGGCTCTGCCCTTCGCCCAACGCAGCACGCAAGGCCAAGGCCTCGGCCAGGTCTTCCACGGGCCTGACCTGGCCCAGCCATGGCGCCAGGTCGACGGGGCCCTGTACCTTGTCCAGCAGACTGCCCGAAGGCACCGCCTGGCTGGCGGAAGCCGCGAGCAGCAGGCTCACATCGCCCTGCTGCAAGCCCGCCAGATCCAACGGTGCGAAGTCGTCCACCAGCACGGCTTGCAAGTCGGCGCCCAACACGGTTTCCACCGCAAGCTCCCACCCGGGCTCAACGCGCAGCGCTTGTGCCAGGCGAGGGCAGTCTGCCAACCCCTGCCCCTGCAACCATTCGCCCACCCCAGCACCTGGGTCCAGGGCTGCCTGCTGCAGGGCTTCCAGCGATGCCAGGCGCCCGCCCAGGCGTTGCACATCACCCTGGGCCTGTTGCTGAGCCAGCCCGGCCTCCTGCAGCGCCTGGCGCACCGTTTCCAGGCGCTCGATAACCTCCTCTTCCTCCAGTTGCAGTGCTTCGAGCGACAACTCGCTGCTGGCCAACTGCTCAACCTGCTCCAGCATGGCCGCGTCTTGCGGGTCTTCGCCCAACTGCACCTGTTCGTCGGTGAGTTTGCGCTGACGCTCGGCCAGGCGCTCCAAGCCGCTTTCCAACTGCTGCAAGCGCGCCTGCTGCACTTCGGCCTGACGACGCGGTTCAGACGAGCGACTGTTGAAGGTGTCCCACTGCTCCTGCCAACCGTGCATGCCTGATTCGGCCTCTTCCAGCACGGCAGCGCTTTCTTCGGCAGCCGCCAGGGTCAGCGCCTGCTCGGGCTCGAGCATGGCCAGTTCTTCTGCCAAAGTTGCCAGCAGCGTACGGTCATGCCCCAGGTGCGATTCGGTTTCCTGGCGCGTGCGTTCGGCTTCCTTGAAATCGTCCTGCAACTGGCGCAAACGTTGCTGGCCGTGCTGGATGCTTTGCTCGACCCGGGCGATGTCGCCGGCCACCGAGTAGAACCGGGCCTGCACCTGGTTGAAGCGCTCGGACAGCTCATGATGACCGTCACGCAGCCGCTCGATGCTGGCATCGGCATTGCGCTGCTCGGCCACCAGCGCCTCGAAGGACACATCCTGGTTACCGATCACCGACTGACGCTGACGAACCCGTTCGTCCAGCTCGCGCCAGCGCAACGCCGCCAGGCGCGCCTTGAGCTGGCGTTCCTGCGCCTTGTATTCACGGTATTTCTCGGCCGCCTGGGCCTGACGGTGCAGGCGTTCGAGCTGGCGTTCCAGCTCCTCGCGCAGGTCGGTCAGGCGCGCCAGGTTCTCCTGGGTTCGGCGGATGCGGTTTTCAGTTTCGCGGCGACGCTCCTTGTACTTGGAGATACCCGCCGCTTCCTCGATGAAATTGCGCAGTTCCTCGGGCTTGGCTTCGATCAGCTTGGAGATCATGCCCTGTTCGATGATCGAGTAGCTGCGAGGCCCAAGGCCTGTGCCCAGGAAGATATCGGTGATGTCCCGACGCCTGCACTTGGTGCCGTTGAGGTAATAGCTGTTCTGACTGTCGCGGGTGACCTTGCGCCGAATCGAGATCTCGGCGTAGGCGGCATACTCGCCCACAAGGGTAGTCTCGCTGTTGTCGAACACCAGTTCGATGCTGGCCTGGCTGACCGGCTTGCGGCCGCTGGAGCCGTTGAAGATGACGTCGGTCATCGACTCGCCACGCAGGTTCTTTGCCGAACTTTCGCCCATCACCCAGCGTACGGCGTCGATGATGTTGGACTTTCCACAGCCATTGGGGCCCACGACCGCCGCCATGTTGCTCGGGAAGTTGACGGTGGTGGGGTCGACGAAAGACTTGAACCCTGCCAGGCGGATGCACTTCAGACGCATCAGTCAGGGCCGGGCCAGCGCTGCCAGTACCAGTTCGCAACTGCGCTGGCCATAGGCGGTGAGTACTTCACGAATGCGCGGCAAGTCGCGCAGCACCACCGCCTCGAGCAAATGACCGAACAGGCCCAGGTAATCGACCATGTTCGCCTGGCGCTGGTCCAGGGACAGGTAATAGGCGCGGCTCATGGCTGGCTGCAGGTTCTCGACGGTTTCCTGCAGGAACGGGTTGTCGGCGAAGGGGTAGGCAGCACGCATCACCTCGAAGCTCTCGGCCACGAACGCCTCGATGTCGCGTGCGGCATGCGCCACATGAAGACGCTGCTGAATGTCCAGAAACGGGCGCAGTTCGTCTTCGCTGCGCCAGCGTTGTGCAACCGCGTTGCCCAGCAGGATGTAAAACTCGCTCATGAGCGTGCACAGGCTGCGCACGCTGCGCTCGTCCAGTTCGGTGACGTGGGCGCCCCGGCGCGGCAATATCGCCACCAGGTGGCGACGTTCAAGGATCAGCAGCGCTTCGCGCACCGAACCCCGGCTGACGTTGAGCGCCTGGGTCACCTTCTGTTCCTGGATACGCTCTGCAGGCGCCAGTTCGCCGCGGATGATGCGCTCGGCCAGGTAATCGGCAATCTGCTCGGCGAGGCTGTCCGGGGCCTTGAACGTCATGGTTTTCCTTCAAATCACTGAACGGGACACAAGGGGGCGGATTGTAGCCTACTTGCCCCTGGGAAGCGCAGCGGTGTATCGGGGTTTATTTGACCACCCGGACAGCTGCCGGGCCGGCGCGATCTATGCTTGGTGTAAGCATCATCAACCAGGGTGGGCCGGCCGCCGGACGATTTCCTGACCTTTGAGTCAGAAAAACATTGACCCGCGCGACAGGTGTTGCTTAGAGTCGGCCCAACAACAATAAAACCATTGCGAGGCCATCCCCGTGATCCAGTTTCTCGTCAACCAGGAGCTGCGCAGCGAGCACGCCCTGGACCCGAACATGACCGTGCTGCAATACCTGCGCGAGCAGTTGGGCAAACCCGGCACCAAAGAGGGCTGCGCCAGCGGTGACTGTGGTGCCTGCACCGTGGTGATCGGTGAACTGACCCAGGACGACGCCGGCGACGATGCCTTGCGCTATCGCAGCCTCAACTCATGCCTGACGTTCGTGTCCAGCCTGCACGGCAAGCAACTGATCAGCGTCGAAGGCCTCAAGCACCAAGGCCAGCTGCACAGCGTGCAACAAGCCATGGCGGACTGCCATGGGTCGCAATGCGGTTTCTGTACGCCAGGCTTTGTGATGTCGTTGTTCGCCCTGCAAAAGAACAGTCAAGGTGCCGACGTGCATCAGGCCCAGGAAGCACTGGCCGGCAACCTGTGCCGCTGCACGGGTTACCGGCCCATCCTCGACGCCGCCCAGCAGAGCTGCCGGCAGCCCTGCCCTGACCAGTTCGATGCCCAGCAAGCGCAGACCATCGCCCGCCTCAAGGCCATTGCACCGTCGCAGACCGGCGAGCTGAACAGTGGCGACAAACGTTGCCTGGTCCCGCTGACCGTCGCCGACCTGGCCGAGCTGTACAGTTCGCACCCCGAAGCCCGGTTGCTTGCAGGCGGTACCGACCTGGCGCTGGAAGTCACGCAAATGCACAAGACCCTGCCAGTGATGATCTACGTGGGGCATGTGGCCGAGCTCAAGCGGATCGAGCAGACCGCCACCCATCTTGAAATCGGTGCTGCCACCCCGCTCACCGACTGCTACCAGGCGTTGAACGCCCAATACCCGGACTTCGGCGCGCTGCTGCATCGCTTCGCTTCGCTGCAGATCCGCAACCAGGGCACCCTGGGCGGCAACATCGGCAACGCTTCGCCCATCGGTGACTCACCGCCCTTGTTGATCGCGCTGGATGCCCAGGTGGTCCTGCGCCAGGGCGAGCGCCAGCGCACGATGCCGCTGGAAGCCTATTTCATCGACTACCGCATCACCGCCCGGCAGGACAGCGAGTTCATCGAGAAGATCCTGGTACCCCTCGCCCGGCACGACTGGACGTTCCGCGCCTATAAGGTTTCCAAGCGCCTGGACGATGATATTTCGGCGGTGTGCGCAGCGTTCAACCTGAGCATCGAGCACGGGGTGGTCAGCGGCGCACGCATCGCCTTCGGCGGCATGGCGGCCATCCCCAAACGCGCCCGTGCCTGCGAGGCGGCGTTGCTGGGCCAACCCTGGAACAAGGCCAGCGTGGAGCGCGCCTGCCAGGCCCTGGCCGAGGACTTCACCCCGCTCAGCGACTTCCGCGCCAGCCAGCAATACCGCCTGCTGACCGCGCAGAACCTGCTGCGCAAGTACTTCATCGAACTGCAAACGCCGCACATCGAAACCCGGGTGACCGCTTATGTCTAACCATCATGTGCCCAAAAGCCAGGCCGAAATGGCCGACCTGTTCCGCCAGGACCTGACCACCGGGGTCGGGCGCAGCGTCAAGCACGACAGCGCCGACAAGCACGTGTCCGGCGAAGCGCTGTACATCGACGACCGACTGGAATTCCCCAACCAGCTGCACGTCTATGCACGTACCGCAGACCGTGCCCATGCGCGCATCCTGCGCATCGACACCACACCCTGCTACGCCTTCGAAGGGGTGCGCATCGCGATCACCCATCAGGACATTCCTGGGCTCAAGGACATTGGACCGGTGGTGGCAGGCGATCCCTTGCTGGCCATCGACAAGGTCGAGTTCTTCGGCCAGCCGGTCCTGGCCGTGGCTGCACGTGACCTGGACACCGCACGCCGCGCCGCCATGGCCGCCGTCATCGAATACGAGGACCTCGAACCGGTGCTCGATGTGGTCGAGGCGCTGCGCAAGCGGCACTTCGTGCTCGACAGCCACACCCATCAGCGCGGCGACAGCGCTGCAGCCCTGGCCAGCGCCCCGCATCGCCTGCAAGGCACCCTGCACATCGGCGGCCAGGAACACTTCTACCTGGAGACCCAGATTTCCTCGGTGATGCCCACCGAAGACGGCGGCATGATCGTCTACTGCTCGACCCAGAACCCCACTGAGGTGCAGAAACTGGTGGCCGAAGTGCTCGATGTACCCATGAACAAGGTGGTGCTGGACATGCGCCGCATGGGCGGCGGATTTGGCGGCAAGGAGACCCAGGCCGCGAGCCCGGCTTGCCTGTGCGCCGTCATCGCCCGCCTGACCGGGCAACCGACGAAGATGCGCTTGCCGCGGGTCGAGGACATGACCATGACCGGCAAGCGACACCCCTTCTACGTCGAGTACGACGTGGGCTTCGACGACCAGGGTCGCCTGCACGGCATCAACCTGGACCTGGCCGGCAACTGTGGCTACTCCCCGGATCTGTCCGGCTCGATCGTCGACCGCGCCATGTTCCATTCCGACAACGCCTACTACCTGGGCGATGCCACCGTCCACGGGCACCGCTGCAAGACCAACACCGCGTCGAACACGGCCTACCGGGGCTTTGGCGGGCCGCAAGGCATGGTCGCCATCGAGCAGGTGATGGACCACATCGCCAGGCACCTTGGCCGCGACCCCCTGGCCGTGCGCAAGGCCAACTACTATGGCAAGGACGAGCGCAACGTCACCCATTATTACCAGACCGTCGAGCACAACATGCTCGAGGAGATGACCGCCGAGCTTGAAGCCAGCAGTGACTACGCCGAACGGCGGGCGGCCATCGGCCGCTTCAATGCCGGCAGCCCGATCCTGAAAAAAGGCCTGGCGCTGACCCCGGTCAAGTTCGGCATCTCGTTCACCGCCACCTTCCTCAACCAGGCAGGGGCGCTGATCCATATCTACACCGATGGCAGCATCCACCTGAACCACGGCGGCACTGAAATGGGCCAGGGCCTGAACACCAAGGTGGCGCAGGTGGTGGCCCAGGTCTTCCAGGTGGATATCGACCGGATCCAGATCACTGCCACCAACACCGACAAGGTACCCAACACCTCCCCTACCGCCGCTTCCAGTGGGGCTGACTTGAACGGCAAGGCCGCACAGCATGCAGCCGAGATTCTCAAGAAACGTTTGACCGAATTCGCTGCCAGGCACTACCAGGTCACCGAGGAAGACGTGGAGTTCCGTAATGGCCACGTGCGTGTGCGCGACCAGATCGTCAGCTTCGAGCAGTTGGTGCAGCAGGCTTATTTCGGTCAGGTGTCGCTGTCGAGCACCGGGTTCTACCGCACGCCAAAGATCTTCTATGACCGCAGCCAGGCACGGGGGCGCCCCTTCTACTACTACGCCTTTGGCGCGGCCTGTGTGGAAGTGATCGTCGACACCCTGACCGGCGAGTACAAGATGTTGCGCGCCGACATCCTGCACGATGTGGGCGACTCGCTGAACCCGGCCATCGACATCGGACAGGTCGAGGGAGGGTTCATTCAAGGCATGGGCTGGCTCACCACCGAGGAGCTGGTGTGGAACGCCAAGGGCAAACTCGTGACCAACGGCCCGGCCAGCTACAAGATTCCAGCGGTGGCCGACATGCCGCTGGACATGCGGGTCAAGCTGGTGGAGAACCGCAAGAACCCGGAGGACACGGTGTTCCATTCCAAGGCCGTGGGCGAGCCGCCGTTCATGCTCGGGATCGCCGCCTGGTGCGCGATCAAGGATGCGGTGGCCAGCCTTGCCGACTACCGCGTGCAACCGAACATAGATGCCCCTGCCACGCCGGAGCGGGTGTTGTGGGGCTGTGAGCAGATGCGCAAGGCGGCCACCCTGCAACCTGCGCTGCAGGAACTGGACGCAGTGAACAATTGAAGGTGCGTTGCCTGTTCGGGCCCATTGCCGGCAAGTCGGCGAGAAGGCCCGAACAGGCACCCCCAGATGAGGATCTTGCATCATGCACCAATGGATCAACGCCCTGGCCGAACACCAAGCCCGCGGCGAGGCCTGCGTACTGGTGACCATCATCGAAGAACGCGGCTCCACCCCGCGCAATGCCGGTTCGAAGATGGTGGTCAGCGCCTGCGGATCATACGACACCATCGGCGGCGGCCATCTGGAATACAAGGCGCTGCACATCGCCCGGCAGATGCTCGGCGAGCACCGCGGTACCCCGCACCTGGAACGCTTCAGTCTTGGCGCCAGCCTCGGCCAGTGCTGCGGGGGTGTGACAGTGTTGTTGTTCGAACCCATGGCCGCCGTACAGGCGCAGATCGCCGTGTTCGGCGCGGGCCATGTCGGCCGGGCTCTGGTACCCTTGCTCGCCGCGCTGCCCTGCCGGGTGCGCTGGATCGATTCGCGCGAGCAGGAATTCCCTGCCCAGATTCCCGCCGGCGTGACGCGCGTGGTCAGCGAGGAACCGGTCGACGAAGTGGCAGACCTGCCGCCGGGTAGCTACTGCATCGTCATGACCCATAACCATCAGCTCGACCTGGAGCTGACCGCTGCCATCCTCAAGCGCAACGATTTCACCTGGTTCGGCCTGATCGGCTCGAAGACCAAGCGGGTCAAGTTCGAGCATCGCCTGCGCGAGCGCGGGTTCGACCCCGCCCTGGTGGCGCGCATGCGGTGCCCGACGGGCCTGACCGAGGTCAAGGGCAAGCTGCCCATCGAAATCGCCGTGTCCATCGCCGGCGAAATCATCGCCACCTACAACGCCCGCTTCGGCCAGCACGACGCTGCCGCCAACGCCGGCCCCATTGCCCAGTTGCTGCCGCCTTCACGGCGCAGCCAAGCCATTTGACGAGTGAGATATGACCGTTACCCGCAAAGCCTACCGAGCCGCCATCCTGCACAGCATCGCCGACCCGGCCGAGGTAGGCCTGGACGCTTCCCATGAGTATTTCGAAGACGGCCTGCTGGTGATCGACGGCGGACGCATCCAGGCCGTGGGCCATGCCAGCGACTTGTTGCCGACCCTGGACGCCGACATACCGGTAGAGCACTACCAGGACGCATTGATCACCCCAGGGTTCATCGACACCCACATCCACTTCCCCCAGACCGGCATGATCGGCTCCTACGGGGAGCAGTTGCTGGACTGGTTGAACACCTACACCTTCCCTTGCGAGAAGCAATTTGCCGACAAGGACCATGCCGACCAGGTGGCGCAGATCTTCCTCAAGGAGCTGCTGCGTAACGGCACCACCACCGCCCTGGTGTTCGGCAGCGTGCACCCCGAGTCGGTCAACGCCTTGTTCGAAGCAGCCGAGCGCCTGGACCTGCGTCTGATCGCTGGCAAGGTAATGATGGACCGCAACGCCCCCGATTACCTGACCGACACCGCCGAGTCCGGTTACGCCCAGAGCAAAGCGCTGATCGAGCGCTGGCATGGCAAAGGCCGCCTGCACTATGCCGTCACTCCGCGTTTCGCACCGACCAGCACGCCAGAGCAGCTGGCACGGGCGGGCCAACTGCTCAAGGAACACCCAGGCGTTTACCTGCACACGCACCTGTCGGAGAACCTTCAGGAAATCGACTGGGTCAAGTCGCTGTTCCCGGAACAGAAGGGCTACCTGGATGTGTACGACCATTTCGAACTGCTGGGCGAGCGCTCGGTCTTCGCCCATGGCGTGCACCTGTGCGACGAAGAATGCCAACGTCTGGCCGAGACGGGCTCGGCGGTCGCGTTCTGCCCCACCTCCAACCTGTTCCTGGGCAGCGGGCTGTTCAACCTGCCTCAGGCGGAGCGCTTCAAGGTCAATGTCGGCCTGGGCACCGACGTGGGCGCCGGCACCAGCTTCTCGCTGCTCAACACGCTCAATGAGGCATACAAGGTGATGCAGCTGCAAGGCGCACGCCTGCACCCTTTCAAGTCGCTCTACCTGGCGACCCTGGGCGGTGCGCGCGCGCTGCGCCTGGATGACCGGATCGGCAGCCTGCGCCCGGGCAATGACGCGGACTTCGTGGTGCTGGACTACAAGGCAACGCCGCTGCTGGACTATCGCCTGCAGCAGTCCAGAAGCATCGAGGAAACGTTGTTCGTGCTGACCACCCTGGGCGACGACCGCACGGTTCGTGAAACCTATGCGGCCGGGCGTTGCGTGCATCAGCGCGAAGGGTAAGGTTCGCGCTGGCTGCGAGCCCAGGCGAATGGTCAGTTCTTGACCGCGACCTTGGGCTTTTTCAGCAGATGGGAGAACACCGCATGCAGATCGTCCGAGGCGCTCTCCTCGTCCAGGTTCAGCTTGCTGTCGATGTGGTCCATGTGATGCATCATCAGGCTGACGGCCTGGGCGGCGTCACGCGCTTCGATGGCATCGATCAGCTGCAGATGCTCGTCGTACGAGCAGTGGGAACGATTGCCGCTCTCGTACTGGGCGATGATCAGCGAGGTCTGCGATACCAGGCTGCGCTGGAAGCTCACCAACGGCGCATTGCCCGCCGCCTCGGCAAGCTTGAGGTGAAACTCGCCGGACAGCCGGATGCCGGCGCCGCGATCCCCTCGGGAAAAACTGTCGCGCTCTTCGCGGACCATCTGCCGAAGCTCGGCCAGCTGCTCGGCCGTGGCGTGCTCCACAGCAAGCTCGGTGATGGCACGCTCGACCATGCGCCGCGAGAAGAACACCTGGCGCGCCTCCTCCACGGTTGGGCTGGCGACCACGGCACCCCGATTGGGCCGCAGCAGCACCACGCTCTCGTGGGCCAGCCGTGACAGGGCCCGGCGGATGATGGTGCGGCTGACGCCGAAAATCTCGCCCAGCGCCTCTTCGCTGAGCTTGGTGCCCGGCGCCAGACGTTGCTCCAGGATGGCCTCGAAGATGTGCGCATAGACAATGTCGTCCTGGGTACCACTGCGACCGGCCTTGCCAGCACGCGCGGGTTTTTTCAGGGGTTGCAGCTGTTCGTTCATGGGCTCTCGAGGCACGAAGGAAAGTATGGCGTCATTGTACACAGGCTGAGCCGTTTCTGCAGGCGCGCTTTAACGCATATAGCGATTGTTCACCTCAACCGGCATACAAAACATAAAACAGTATTTGCTTTCTTTGTACACAAAAGCATAATCGCTCAGGCAACTTCCTGACCTTAAGGTCAACAATACGCTACGGCACTGCATGCCGCTGGCCAGTTGCCGCCCTCGCGGAGCCGCCAAGTGCATTGCTCAGGACCCCGGGCTCCATAACAACAAGAAAGACTTGAGGAGTACTCGCTGTGGAAAGCCGCAAAACCGAAGTCCCTACGCTGGACATCGCCTCACCGCCCGCCACGGGTTGGCTGGAGCGCATTTTCAAACTCAGGCAACACGGCAGTACCGTCAAGACCGAGCTGATCGCCGGGGTGACCACCTTCATCACCATGGCCTACATCATTTTCGTCAACCCCAACATCATGGCCGATGCCGGCATCGATCATGGCGCAGCCTTCGTGGCTACTTGCATCGCCGCCGCCCTCGGCTGCCTGCTCATGGGGCTGTATGCCAACTGGCCTGTGGGCCTGGCCCCGGGCATGGGCCTCAATGCGTTCTTCACATACACCGTGGTCGGCACCATGGGCTACAACTGGGAAACGGCACTGGGCGCGGTCTTCATTTCCGGCGTGCTGTTCATGTTCCTGACACTGTCCAAGGTGCGCGAATGGCTGCTCAACAGCATCCCCGTCAGCCTGCGCCATGCCATGGGCGCCGGTGTGGGCCTGTTCCTCGGCCTGATCGGCCTGAAGACCGCAGGCATCATCGTCGACAGCCCCGCCACCCTGATCAAGCTCGGTTCGCTGCATGAGCCAGGCCCGCTGCTGGCGGCGGTGTGTTTTCTGATGATCGCCATCCTCAGCTACAAACGGGTATTCGGTGCGATCCTGATCAGCATCATCGGCGTGACGCTGGCGGGCTGGGGCCTGGGGCTGGTGAAGTTTGGCGGCGTGGTGTCGATGCCGCCCAGCCTGGCGCCGACCTGGATGGCCATGGACGTGGCGGGCGTGTTCAACGTGAGCATGATCAGTGTGGTCCTGGCGTTTCTGTTCGTGCACATGTTCGACACCGCCGGGACGCTGATGGGCGTGGCGCAGCGGGCCAACCTGGTGGCCCCCGACGGCCGTATCGAGAACCTGTCCAAAGCGCTCAAGGCCGACAGTGCTTCGAGCGTGTTCGGCGCCGTGGTCGGCGTGCCGCCGGTCACCAGCTATGTGGAAAGTGCCGCGGGGGTAGCCGCCGGAGGGCGCACCGGCCTGACGGCGGTGGTGGTGGGCGTCCTGTTCATTGCTGCCATGTTCTTTGCACCGCTGGCTGGCATGATCCCCGCCTATGCAACCGCTGGCGCCTTGATCTACGTCGCGATGCTGATGATGAGCAGCATGGCGCACATCAACTGGGACGAGGCGACCGACAGCATTCCGGCGATTGTCACGGTGATCATGATGCCGCTGACCTTCTCAGTGGCGGATGGCATTGCGCTTGGTTTCATCAGCTATGTGGCGTTAAAGGCCGGTACGGGTAAGTACAAGGAGATCTCTGCCAGCTTGTGGGTGCTGTGTGCGATCTTCATCGCCAAGTTCGTGTTCCTCTAGGAAGCACAGTGAACCGGGGGCAAGTGCACCCGGTTCGTATTGTCACGTGCTACACCTCTGCACATGCATAACAGTAGGTACGAAGCGCAATGCTCAATGAGGTAAGTCGTTTGAGAATTGAATCAAATGCCTAGCCGAATCAGTTTCGATCGAACGCCAAGCGATGCGAGATATTCTTGAACCACATACAAGTGCTCGAAGCCGGGTTGGAAATGCCCAGAGTAGTGATCTAGGTACACTAAATCTGCGCTGTCTTTCTTGATATAACCTGCGGAAATTACCTTTTCGCCAAGGCCTTTGGTTCCATGGCCGAGTCCTGAAAACTCACCGAGTGCAGCGTGGGAAGGCATAATGTCATCATTCGGCGCACTGAATGCGACAAGCTTATGCTCGGCAGTGAATACAAATTTGTGCACCTTCGAAGATTCGAGCTGGGCCAAGCCGTTGCTACTTTGGATGACCCGGTATTCTACAGTGGCAGCCTTGACGGACTGCTTTGCGAACATCATTTCCTCGCCAAGGTGGCGAGATTGGTTATTGTTCAGAAGCCCATCATTACGTGGGAATGCCAATCGTTTGTACGCCTGCTGAACCCGCTGAATACCTGCTTTGAATACATTATTGAAGAACGGAGCCCGGCCCGTAGGATCTTGCCCATTAACAGGGTCATTCAAGCAATAGGCGTAGGTGTTGATGCCGCCGTTGAGAAAAGGGCTTAATGCATCAGGGCTAAGGAACCGCATCAAGCAAGGGCTGTATACCCGCGTTCCATTCCCCAGATGATAACCGTGTAGAACATGATCATGACGCTGACCGGTAAACCCCACTGCATGAGTGGCTTCAGCCGATAGGTTGGAGATACCGAAGGGTGTATAGGAAGTAGGCATCTTAATCGCTGAAATAGCTCATAGGGTTGGGAGTCCATGGTATGAGCTAGGGTGGCTGTATGAAAACTGGCATTAATATCAGTGGCTTGAACCCAGCGCGCTAGCAAGCAACGGAAGCAAAAAAGCCCGCCAGAGTGAGAGCGGGCAAGGACCTACGAAGATTCTTCTAGCGACCAACTAGCTTCCACGATAGGTCGAATAACTGTACGGCGAAATCAGCAGCGGGACATGGTAGTGCTCCTGCTGCGCATCGATGCCAAAGCGCAATACCACCACATCCAGAAACGGCTGCTCAGGCAGCGCCACGCCACGCCCACGGTAGTAGTCACCAGCATTGAACTGCAGCTGGTAGACACCCGAACGGTAGTCATCGCCTTGCAACAATGGCGCGTCGACGCGGCCATCGCTGTTGGTGAGCGCCGAGGTGACCAGCGTCAACTGGCTGCCTTCGATACGGTACAACTCCACCTTGATTGCGCTGCCTGGGCAGCCGTGGGCTGCGTCCAGTACGTGAGTGGTCAAACGTCCCATCTGCATGTCGCCTCTTGTTTGCCAGGGGCAAGTACGCACGCCAGTGACCCGAAGCGGGGCAGCGTGCGGCTTGAATTCGCATAATTAAGACATTTGCAATAAAAATTGTACACAATTTTTTTGCTCGCCCAGCCAATTAGCCAACAGACCATGGCTTCAGCGGCAACAATACGGGGCATAGCGTCTTCATCGTGCTTAGCTGACCAAGTGGGCAGGTTTCTTGCAAGGCATCCAGACACGACACCTGGCCAGAAATACGGAAATTCAGACTTACAAAAGAATTCATAAGTTGTATACAATCATCGCATCCGGTGGTGCGACACAGCGCCGCGGCCCGCCACCCTGCCCACACGTACAAGAAGGAAGACTGCAGTGAGCGCTGACTACCCTCGCGACATGATCGGTTACGGCAATAACCCTCCTCACCCGCAATGGCCGGGCAATGCCCGCATTGCCCTGTCGTTCGTGCTCAACTACGAAGAAGGCGGCGAGCGCAACATCCTGCACGGCGACAAGGAGTCCGAAGCCTTTCTCTCCGAGATGGTCGCTGCCCAGCCGTTGCAGGGCGTGCGCAACCAGAGCATGGAGTCGCTCTACGAATACGGCAGCCGCGCAGGCGTGTGGCGCCTGCTCAAACTGTTCAAGGACAGCGGCATTCCCTTGACCATCTTCGCCGTGGCCATGGCCGCCCAGCGCCACCCCGACGTGATCCGCGCCATGGTCCAGGCCGGCCATGAAATCTGCAGCCACGGCTACCGCTGGATCGACTATCAGTACATGGACGAGGCCCAGGAGCGCGAGCACATGCTCGAAGCCATCCGCATCCTCACCGAAATCACTGGCGAACGCCCGCTGGGCTGGTACACCGGCCGCACCGGCCCCAACACCCGCCGACTGGTCATGGAAGAAGGCGGCTTTCTCTACGACAGCGACACCTATGACGACGACTTGCCCTACTGGGAGCCGAACAACCCCACCGGCAAGCCGCACCTGGTCATTCCCTACACCCTGGACACCAATGACATGCGCTTCACCCAAGTCCAGGGTTTCAACTGTGGCGAGCAGTTCTACCAATACCTCAAGGACGCCTTCGACGTGCTGTACGCCGAAGGCGCCGAGGCGCCGAAGATGCTCTCCATCGGCCTGCACTGCCGCCTGGTCGGTCGGCCGGCACGCCTGGCAGCGCTCAAGCGTTTTGTCGACTACGCCAAAAGCCACGAGCAGGTATGGTTCGCCCGCCGCGTCGACATCGCCCGCCACTGGCAAGCCACCCACCCGTACCAGAAAGGGGCCGTCTAATGACCACCTTCAAGACCCTCAAGCCGTCCACCCTTGACCGTGACGCGTTCGTCCACGCCTTCGCCGACATCTACGAGCACTCGCCCTGGGTCGCCGAGAAGGCCTACGACCTCGGTCAACTGGACGAGCTGGACAACGTGCACACACTGCACCAGCGTATGAGCGACATACTGCTGAGCGCACCCCACGCCGACCAATTGGCCTTGATCAACGCCCACCCGGACCTGGCTGGCAAGGCTGCCGTCCAGGGTGAACTGACCGCCTCGAGCACCAACGAACAGGCCGGAGCCGGTATTCACCAATGCACCGCCGAGGAATTTGCGCGCTTCACCTCGCTCAACGAGGCGTATAAGGCCAAGTTCCAGTTCCCGTTCATCATGGCCGTCAAGGGCAGCGACCGGCACCAGATCCTGGCCTCGTTCGAACAGCGCATCCACAACGATGCCAAGGCCGAGTTCGCCGAGGCGCTCAAGCAGATCAACCAGATCGCCCTGTTCCGCCTGCAACAGCTGTAAGCGACCGACGATTCTTAACAGAACAACGAACAATAGAAGAGATAACCGCATGCGCACCTTGATGATCGAGCCCCTGACCAAAGAAGCCTTCGCCCCTTTCGGTGACGTGATCGAAACCGACGGCAGCGACCACTTCATGATCAACAACGGCTCGACCATGCGCTTTCACAAGCTCGCCACGGTCGAGACCGCCGAGCCCGAAGACAAGGCGATCATCAGTATTTTCCGCGCCGACGCGTTGGAAATGCCGCTGACCGTACGCATGCTCGAACGCCATCCGCTGGGCAGCCAGGCTTTCATTCCGCTGCTCGGCAACCCCTTTCTGATCGTGGTCGCGCCACTTGGCGATGCACCTGTATCAGGCTTGGTCCGCGCCTTCCGCAGCAACGGCAGGCAGGGCGTCAATTACCATCGCGGCGTCTGGCACCACCCGGTGCTGACGATCGAAAAGCGGGATGACTTCCTGGTGGTTGATCGCAGTGGTTCTGGCAACAACTGCGATGAGCATTACTTCAGCGAGGAACAGATGCTGATCCTCAACCCCCACCAATAAGAAAAGGTCGGTCATGCCAGGGCACTGCCCGCGCCTGTGACCGGCAAGAGGTACATACTGTGGAAGCACACCTTCACGAGTGGCTGAACCTGAGCATTCGCTGGGTTCACATGATCACCGGCGTGGCCTGGATCGGTGCATCGTTCTACTTTGTCTGGCTGGAGAACCACCTGAATCGAAGCAACCCGCGCGATGGGTTGTCAGGTGACCTCTGGGCCATCCATGGCGGTGGTATTTACCACCTGGAAAAATACAAGCTCGCCCCGCCGAAAATGCCCGAGAGCCTGCACTGGTTCAAATGGGAAGCCTACTTCACCTGGATGTCCGGCATTGCCCTGCTGTGTGTGGTGTTCTACTGGAACCCCACCTTGTACCTGCTGGCACCTGGCAGCACCCTCAGCGGCGCCGAGGGCGTGGCGATCGGTATCGGGTCGCTGGTCGTGGGCTGGTTCGTCTACGACTTCCTCTGCGACTCGCCCCTGGGCAAGCGCCCTGCCCTGCTGGGTGCGGTGCTGTTCGTGCTGATCATTGCCGCCTGCTGGGGCTTCAGCCTGGTGTTCAGTGGCCGTGGGGCCTACCTGCACACGGGCGCGATCATCGGCACCATCATGGTCGGCAACGTGTTCCGCATCATCATGCCGGCCCAGCGCCAGCTGGTGGCTGCCATCGAGAACAACCAGACCCCGGACCCGGTGTTGCCGGCCAAGGGCCTGCTGCGTTCACGCCACAACAACTACTTCACGCTGCCGGTGCTGTTCATCATGATCAGCAACCACTTCCCCAGCACCTACGGCAGCCAGTACAACTGGCTGATCCTGGCGGGGATCGCAGTGGCGGCGGTGTTGATCCGGCACTACTTCAACACCCGCCACGACAGCAACAAGTACGCCTGGACGCTGCCAGTCGGCGCCCTGGCCATGATCTGCCTGGCCTATGTCACAGGTCCCAAGCCGATGCCGGTCAGCCCGGAACAGGCCGCTGCCAAGATCGAGTACCAGCCGTTGCCGGCCACGGCCGTGGGCGGCAAGACGGCGGCCGAACGCCGCGCCGAAGACGCGGCCAAGCCCGCCGAACCGGCAGTGCCGGCCGAGGCGACGGTGCAGGCCGGCGGTGACAGCTTCGAGAAGATCCACCACGTCATCCAGGAACGCTGCACCGTGTGCCACTCCTCCAAGCCGACCAGCCCACTGTTCAGTGCCGCCCCAGGTGGCGTGATGTTCGACACCCCGCAACAGATCCAGGCCCAGGCCGCGCGCATCCAAGCGCAAGCGGTTGCCAGCCAGATCATGCCGCTGGGCAACATCACCCAGATGACCACCGAAGAGCGCAAGCTGGTAGGCGACTGGATCGCCAAGGGCGCGCCGGTCAACTGACCGCCATTGGCTACACCGCATAACGTCGTACGCAAGCATCGAGCGCAGGCGCTGGCCCAGGCTTAAAGCAACGCGATCTTCAAATCGAAGATCGCCGCTTGAACCTTGGGCTCGCCCGCCGCTTGGATCCGAGAATAAAAACAAAACTCGAGGTGCTGCATGTCCGAGTCATCCAAGGCGTCTATTCCGGTAGCGCCGCCGCGACAGCCCCTGCCCCTGTTCCAGCTCTTTCTGGTTGGCCTGCAACATGTGCTTCTGATGTACGGTGGCGCCATCGCGGTACCGCTGATCATCGGCCAGGCCGCAGGCCTGTCCCGCGAAGAAGTCGCCTTTCTGATCAACGCCGACCTGCTGGTCGCTGGGGTCGCCACCCTGGTGCAATCGCTGGGCATCGGCCCGGTGGGCATTCGCATGCCCGTGATGATGGGGGCCAGTTTTGCCGCCGTTGGCAGCATGGTGGCCATGGCCGGCATGCCCGGCGTGGGCCTGCAGGGTATCTTCGGGGCCACCATTGCCGCAGGCTTCTTCGGCATGCTGGTCGCGCCCTTCATGTCCAAGGTGGTGAGGTTTTTCCCGCCGCTGGTGACCGGCACGGTGATCACGTCCATCGGCCTGTCGCTGTTCCCCGTGGCGGTGAACTGGGCCGGAGGCGGCCAGCAAGCGACCACCTTCGGCTCACCGATCTACCTGCTGGTCGCCGGCCTGGTGCTGGCAGTGATTCTGTTGATCAACCGCTTCATGCGGGGCTTCTGGGTCAACGTGTCGGTGCTGGTAGGGATGGGCCTGGGTTACCTGCTGGCGGGATCGATCGGCATGGTCGATTTTTCAGGCCTGGGGGCCACGCCCTGGTTGCAGGTGGTCACCCCGCTACACTTTGGCATACCCACCTTCAGCCTGGCCCCGATCCTGTCGATGTGCCTGGTGGTGGTGATCATCTTCGTCGAGTCCACCGGGATGTTCCTGGCCTTGGGCAAGGTCACCGACCGCGAGGTCACCCCAGGCATGCTGCGCCGCGGGCTGCTGTGCGACGCTGGCGCTTCCTTCATCGCAGGTTTTTTCAACACCTTCACCCATTCCTCGTTCGCCCAGAACATCGGCCTGGTGCAGATGACCGGCGTACGCTGCCGTTTCGTCACGGTGGTGGCCGGCGGCTTGCTGGTGGTGCTCAGCTTGCTGCCCAAGGCGGCCTACCTGATCGCCTCGATTCCGCCAGCGGTGCTCGGCGGCGCGTCCATTGCCATGTTCGGCATGGTCACTGCCACTGGCATCAAGATCCTCCAGGAAGCGGACATCGGGGATCGGCGCAACCAGTTGCTGGTGGCGGTCAGCGTCGGTTTCGGACTGATCCCGGTGGTACGGCCGGAATTCTTCGCTCAGATGCCCCAGTGGATGGAGCCCATCACCCATAGCGGCATCGCCATGGCCACGGTCAGTGCACTGGTGCTCAACGTGCTGTTCAACATTCTCGGCGGCGCGGACCGCGCGGCGCACAACGCGCCCTGCCACCCCCACTGAGCCAACGGGCGGCGCCCTGGCCGCCCGTGCATTACGCCTGAATCACTGCTGTGCCGTCGGCCCACACCGCGTGGGCCGCCCGGGGCGCGCACGCGCCTGACAACCCACAAGAACAACATCCGGGAGCTGTCACATGAACCACATCTCCAAAGCCTTGTTGCTGGGCACCAGCCTGCTGGCCAGCGTACCGAGCCAAGCCGGCCAATGGCTACAATGGCACGGCGAGAGCCTGACCTACTTGTACGGCAAGGATTTCAAGATCAACCCTGGCATCCAGCAGACGCTCACCTTCGAGCACGCCAACAAGTGGAAATACGGCGACACCTTCCTGTTCGTCGACAAGATTTTCTACAACGGCAAGGCCGACCCCGGCAAAGGGGTGACCACCTACTACGGCGAGTTCAGCCCTCGTTTCTCGCTGGGCAAGATCCTCGACCGCAAGCTCGCGTTCGGCCCGGTCAAGGACGTGCTGCTGGCCATGACCTACGAGCGTGGCGAAGGTGACAATCAAGCCTACCTGATCGGCCCAGGCTTTGACCTCGACGTGCCAGGCTTCAACTATTTCGTGCTCAATTTCTACGTGCGCAATACCGAAGGCAGCCGCCCCGGCGACAACGTATGGCAGATCACACCCGCCTGGTCCTACACGGTGCCACTGGGCAAGTCCGACATTCTGATAGACGGCTACATGGACTGGGTGACTGACAACGACCAGAACCGACGGGGCACCTACCACGCCAACCTGCACTTCAACCCGCAGGTGAAATACGACCTGGGCAAGGCGCTGAGCCTGGGCGACAAGCAGCTGTACGTGGGCTTGGAGTACAGCTACTGGAAGGACAAATACGGCATCGACAGCCGGGGCGCCCTGGACAGCAATCAGAGCGTGGCCAGTGCCTTGATCAAGGTACACTTCTGACAACCTGACCATATGCACAGGTTTGCTCCACCGTGCTCCACGACGGAGCACTTGAGGCCAGGCGCGCAAGCCAGTAATCTGCGCGCCCCCTCGATCAGGGCAGGACGGATTCTGCCTGCGTTTACTGACCGCTCAGTCAATGAATTCGGGCGGTTGGCCAACGTGTTGCCAGCCTGAAAGACCCTTTTCATCCGTTCAGAACGACGTCGAGCAGGACGGTTTCGCCAACCGGGAGAAAGTTGGCTCAACCCTTGCCAGACAGCTGTGGCCCATCGAAAAAAGCTGACTAAAAAGACAGAAAAAGCGCCAACACCGAGCGCTGACAACAGATCAACCAAGGGAGCGACATCCGCAATGCGTACCATCAACAGCCTGATCCTCGCCGGCGGCCTGCTGGCCTGTGGCACCACCTTCGCCGGCGACCTGCTGCAGTGGCAGAGCAACAGCCTGACCTACCTGTGGGGCAAGAACTTCAAGGTCAACCCGTCGACCCAACAGACCCTGACCTTCGAGCACGCCGACGGCTGGAAGTACGGCGATAACTTCCTGTTCGTCGACAAGATCTTCTACCAAGGCCAGAAGGACGCCGGCAATGGTCCCAATACCTACTACGGCGAGATCAGCCCGCGCCTGTCGTTCAACAAGATCTTCGACCAGAAGCTGTCCTTCGGCCCGGTCAAGGACGTGCTGCTGGCCATGACCTATGAGTTTGGCGAGGGCGACACGGAAGCCTACCTGATCGGCCCTGGCTTCGACCTGGACATCCCAGGCTTTGACTACTTCCAGCTGAACTTCTACCAGCGCACCACCGATGGCAGCCGCCCTGGCGACAATGTCTGGCAGATCACCCCGGTGTGGGCCTACACCATCCCGGTCGGCTCCTCCGACGTGTTGATCGATGGCTTCATGGACTGGGTGGTGGACAACGATGAAAACCGCCGTGGCACCTACCACGCCAACCTGCACTTCAACCCGCAGATCAAGTATGACCTGGGCAAAGCCATGCACCTGGGCGAGAAGCAGCTGTACGTGGGTGTTGAGTACGACTATTGGAAGAACAAGTACGGCATCAAGGACTCCGGCGCCTTCACCACCGACCAGAACACCATGAGCTTCCTGGTCAAGGTGCTGTTCTGATCACGTCATGATGACGGGGCCGCCAGGCGGCCCCTTTGCCCAAGCGGTGTCGCTCAACCGGCAGCGCGTGTGCGAACCCAAGAGAATCCGCCGACCACCAGTGCCGTCAGGCCTCCGGCGACAGCCCCGACAACCCCGAACACGACGTGCTTGGCAACTGCTTCCCAGCTTCCGCTGTGCGCAACCCAGCCTTCGATGACATGCTCCAGGGGTGCAATGCCTTCGGCAATAAATGTCCCGCCGACCAAGAACATCGCGACCGTTCCAATCCAGGACAGCGCCTTCATCAGGAAAGGCGCGGCCGAGACCAGCACTTCACCCAGCTTTCTGACCGCACGGCCCCACATACCCTGGGCCTTGGATTTCGCCAAGGCGAACCCTGCGTCGTCCAGCCGCACGATGCCAGCGACCAGCCCATAGACGCCCATCGTCATGACCAGGGCGATCAGAACCAAGGTCAGGATCTGCTGGTACAGCGCAGCCTCAGCCACCACGTTGAGGGTGATGACGATGATCTCCGCACTCAGGATGAAGTCGGTCTTGATCGCCCCTTTGATCTTGCGTTGCTCATACGCGGCCAGTTCCTCGGGGGTTTTGGGAAGCGCCTTTTTTCCTTGCGCCTTGGCGCCGTGCTCGCTGCGGGAAAACTTATCTTTGATCGCCTCGAAGCCCTCGTAGCACAGATACAGGCCGCCGGCCATGAGCAGCCATTTGACCGCTGCCGGCAGCACTGCACTGAGGATCAGGGCGCAGGGCACCAGGATGGCCTTGTTCTTCAGAGAGCCCTTGAATACAGCCCATACCACCGGCAGTTCGCGATCGGCCTTCATGCCCGTCACTTGCTCGGCGTTAACGGCCAAGTCATCGCTCAGCACGCTGGCCGACTTCTTGGCCGCGACCTTGGTCATCAACGAGATGTCATCCAACAGGGCCGCGATGTCATCCAACAACGCAAAAAAACTGCTGCCAGCCATTCCATTCACCCTTAGTAGACGCGTGCGATTTCATCATCCTGAAACGCCTGAATAGCCAGACGTGCTCCCAGGGCAATCACGATGGCATACAGACCGGCCGGTGGCTGAACAGTTCTGCCGGGCGCGTGTGCCGGCCTGTCGGCAGCAGAGGGGGTTCAGGGCAGCGCGCATGACGATTCGTTCATGGACGCAAACGAACAGTCATGGCCAAGCGCCTGTCTCTATCCCATCGATCACGTCCTTTCATCCACACCAGGAGTATTCATGGCAAAGCTCAACATGGCCCAGCAGCTGGCCTCGACCCTCGAACAGGCCGGTATCAAACGGATCTGGGGCCTGACCGGCGACAGCCTCAATGGCCTGACCGACGCCCTGCGCAGCATGGACAGCATCGAATGGATGCACGTGCGCCATGAGGAAGTCGCCGCCTTCGCCGCCGGTGCCGAAGCGGCGGTCACCGGTGAGTTGACGGTGTGCGCTGGCAGTTGCGGGCCGGGCAACCTGCACTTGATCAATGGCCTGTTCGACTGCCACCGCAACCGGGTGCCCGTGCTGGCCATCGCCGCGCAGATCCCCTCCTCGGAGATTGGCCTGAACTACTTCCAGGAAACCCATCCGCAAGAACTGTTCAAGGAATGCAGCCATTTCATCGAACTGGTCAGTAACCCGGCGCAGATGCCGCAGGTGCTGCACCGGGCCATGCGCTCGGCCATCCTCAATCGCGGTGTGGCGGTGGTGGTGATTCCCGGTGACGTATCGCTGCTGGAGGTCGAGCAGAAACCGGCGGCCTGGCCTTCCCTGCAGCAGCCACGCATCCTGCCAACCGAAGTCGATCTGCAGCGCCTGACCGAGTTGTTGCAGGACAGCCACAAGGTGACCCTGCTGTGCGGCAGCGGCTGCGCCGGTGCGCATGACCAGGTCGTGGCCCTGGCCGATGCACTCGGCGCACCGGTGGTCCATGCGTTGCGCGGCAAGGAGCATGTGGAATGGGACAACCCCTTCGACGTCGGCATGACGGGCTTGATCGGCTTCAGTTCCGGTTACCACGCAATGCTCGGCTGCGACACGCTGGTGATGCTGGGCACCGACTTCCCCTACCGGCAGTTTTTCCCAAGCGACGCCAAGATCGTGCAGGTCGACCGTGATCCGCAAGCGCTGGGACGACGCGCCACGTTATCGCTGGGCATCGCTGCCGATGTCGGCGAAACCCTCAACGCCTTGCTGCCACGCCTGACGCGCAAGACCGATCGGCGCTTCCTGGATGATGCACTCAAAGCCTACAGCAAGGCGCGGCAGGGGCTGGACGATCTGGCGGTACCCTCCAAGGGTGACCGGCCGATCCACCCACAATACGTCACGCGCCTGCTCAGCGAACTGGCCAGCGAAGACGCGATCTTCACCGCCGACGTCGGTTCGCCCACGGTCTGGGCGGCGCGTTACCTGAAGATGAATGGCCAGCGTCGCCTGGTCGGCTCGTTCAACCACGGCTCGATGGCCAACGCCATGCCACAGGCCATGGGCGCACAAGCGGCCTTCCCGGGGCGCCAGGTAATCTCGATGAGTGGCGACGGTGGGTTCAGCATGCTGATGGGGGACTTCATCTCGCTCGCCCAGCTCAAGCTGCCCGTGAAGGTGGTGGTGTTCAATAACGCGTCACTGGGCTTCGTCGCCATGGAAATGAAGGCTGCCGGTTACCTGGATACCGGCACCGACCTGCACAACCCCGACTTCGCCGCCATGTCCAATGCCATGGGCATTCTGGGCATTCGCGTCGAGCGCTCCGAAGACCTGGAGCAGGCCCTGCGCCGTGCCCTGGCCCACGACGGCCCCGTACTGCTCGATGTGGTCACCGCCACGCAAGAGCTGGTCATGCCGCCGGCGATCAAGCTGGAGCAGGCCAAGGGCTTTAGCCTGTACATGCTCAAGGCCGTGATGAGCGGGCGCGGCGACGAGGTGCTGGACCTGGCGAAGACCAACCTGCTGCGCTAACGTTCACGCGTGCGACTGGATGCAAAGGCCCTGCCCAAAGCCGCTGCCTTGAGCCGCCCTTGGGCACGGTGCTACCATGCCGGCTGCCTCTTCAGAGGTGGCCTGACACGAGGAAAATCCCTGACCATGAGCACCATTCGCGAGCGCAACAAGGAATTGATCCTGCGCGCGGCCAGCGAGGAATTCGCCGACAAGGGCTTCGCAGCCACCAAAACCAGCGATATCGCCGCCAAGGCTGGGCTGCCCAAGCCCAACGTCTACTACTACTTCAAGTCCAAAGACAACCTGTACCGCGAGGTGCTGGAAAGCATCATCGCGCCGATCATGCAGGCCTCCACCCCGTTCAACGCCGATGGCGATCCTCGCGAGGTGCTGAGCGCATACATTCGCTCCAAGATCCGCATCTCCCGCGACCTGCCCCATGCTTCGAAGGTGTTCGCCAGCGAAATCATGCACGGCGCCCCGCATTTGTCGCCCAGCCAGGTCGAACAGCTCAACGAGCAGGCGCGGCACAACATCGAGTGCATCCAGCAGTGGATAGACCGCGGCCAGATCGCCCACGTCGATGCGCATCACCTGATGTTCAGCATCTGGGCGGCAACCCAGACGTACGCCGATTTCGACTGGCAGATCTCGGCAGTGACCGGCAAGGCCAAGCTGGCCGACAGCGACTACGACGCGGCGGCCGAAACCATCATCCGCATGGTGCTCAAAGGCTGCGAACCCGAGCCGGCCTGAGCAGCATCACCTTGCCGTTCGCCCTGCACGTGCCCAGGTCCGCTGGGGGCTGGGGCATCGAGCAACGGCAGTTGATGCGGGTCAGGCCACCGCGCCCGCATCGGCGCGCAGCCCCAGCGCCTCAATGGCACTGATCGCACACTGCTCGTCGATATCCGATGTGTCCCCGCTGATCCCCACCGCACCTAGCACCCGCCCATCCTGATCACGCACCAGCACACCGCCTGGTGCCGGCACGACCGCCCGTTCGCCCAACCCGTTGAGCGCGGCGAAGAAGGCCGGCCGTTGCTGCGCATCCAGCGCCAGCAGACGCGAGCCCTTGCCCAGCGCTATCGCACCCCAGGCTTTGCCAGTGGCGACCTCGGGGCGGATCAGGCTCGCCCCGTCTTCGCGCTGCAATGCAAGCAAGTGCCCACCGGCATCGAGCACCGCCACCGTCAGTGGCGCCGCCTGGATGGTACGCCCGGCAGCCAATGCGGCGTTTACCAGGCTCAGCGCCAAGTTCAGGTTCAAAGCATTCA
>NZ_JBJJMO010000053.1:0-30384 GCF_046231935.1 Pseudomonas sp. KCJK9111
GCGCTCGGCCTCCTGAAGTCGCGATCTGCGGCGCCTGAGCTATTGCGCGCTTAGAAGCAAAAGCAGAAAGCACGTGGCGGTAAGGACGCGGACAAGGACGACGGTAATCGCTTGGCCATCGCCGAGTTACAGGCGGGCTGGACATGGGTTGCAAGCAACCCAATCCCGCTCGCCCTCCCCCCGATCAGTCCGCCAACCGCCAGGTCGTCCCGCCCTTGCTGTCTTCAAGCACCACACCCATGGCCGTCAACTGGTCACGAATGCGATCGGACTCACCCCAGTTCTTGTCCGCCCGCGCCTGCAAGCGCGCCTGGATCAAACCCTCGACCTGAGCCGCGTCCACCTTCCCTTCAGCGCCTGCACGCAGGAAGTCATCGGCCTCCAGCTGCAACACACCCAGCACGTCACCCAGCTCACGCAAACGCCCTGCCAAGCCAGCCGCGGCCGACACGTCGCTCTCGCGCAGGCGGTTGATTTCGCGGACCAGATCGAACAACACGGCGCAGGCTTCAGGCGTGCCGAAGTCGTCGTTCATCGCAGCAGTGAAACGCTCGACGAAGGCCTCCCCGCCGCTGGCCGGTACACGAGGCAAGCCACGCAAAGCATGGTAGAACCGCTCCAGTGCACCCTTGGCGTCGCGAAGGCTATCCTCTGAGTAGTTGATCGCGCTGCGGTAGTGGCTGGCCACCAGCAGATAGCGCACCACTTCAGGGTGATACTTTTCCAGCACGTCGCGAATGGTGAAGAAGTTGTTCAGCGACTTGGACATCTTCTCGCCGTTGATGCGGATCATGCCGCAGTGCATCCAGGCGTTGGCGTACGGTTTGCCGGTGGCAGCTTCGCTCTGGGCAATTTCGTTCTCGTGATGCGGGAACTCAAGGTCGCTGCCGCCGCCATGGATGTCGAAACTCTCACCCAGGCAGCACGTGGACATCACCGAGCATTCGATGTGCCAGCCAGGGCGGCCAGGCCCCCAGGGCGACTCCCAGCTGGGCTCGCCCGGCTTGACGCCTTTCCACAGGACGAAGTCCAGCGGATCCTGCTTGGCCTCGCCGACCTCGATTCGCGCACCAATACGCAAATCTTCGATCTTCTTGCGCGAGAGCTTGCCATAACCCACGAACTTGCCGACGCGGTAGTACACGTCGCCGTTGCCAGGCGCATACGCATAACCTTTGTCGATCAAGGTCTGGATCATGGCATGCATGCCGGCAATGTGATCGGTGGCGCGCGGTTCCTGGTCCGGAGGCAGGATGTTGAGGCGGCGTTCGTCCTCGTGCATCGCATCGATCATACGGGCGGTGAGTGCGTCGAAGGTTTCGCCGTTCTCGTTGGCCCGGTTGATGATCTTGTCATCGATGTCAGTGATGTTGCGCACGTACGTCAGGTTGTAGCCGCTCTTGCGCAACCAGCGGGTGGCCAGGTCGAAAGCCACCATGCTGCGACCATGGCCCAGGTGGCAGTAGTCATAGACGGTCATGCCGCAGACATACATGCGCACGTTGTTGCCGTCCAACGGCTTGAACGGCTCCTTGGTCTTGGTCAGGGTGTTGTAGATCGTGAGCACGGTGGTTCCTCAGCTGCCCCAGGAGTCACGCAGGGTGACGGTGCGGTTGAATACCGGGCGGCCCGGCTGGCTGTCCTTGAGGTCAGCACAGAAGTAGCCTTCGCGTTCGAACTGGAAGCGATCTTCCGGCTGCGCCTGGGCCAGGGAGGGCTCGGCACGGCAGCCGCTGAGCACTTGCAGCGAATCAGGGTTGATGTTGTCGAGGAAAGTGCCACCCTCCTCGGTCTTCTCAGGGTTTGCCGAGCGGAACAGACGGTCGTACAACCGGACTTCGCATTCCACACTGCCCTCGGCCGGCACCCAGTGGATCACCCCCTTGACCTTGCGGCCTTCGGGGTTCTTGCCCAGGGTGTCCGGATCGTAGGAGCAGCGCAGCTCGACGATGGTGCCCTCGGCGTCCTTGATCGCCTCATCGGCACGGATGACGTAGCTACCGCGCAGGCGCACTTCGCCGTTAGGCTCAAGGCGTTTGTAGCCCTTGGGCGGCGCTTCCATGAAGTCGTCGCGGTCGATGTACAGCTCACGTGCGAATGGCAGCACGCGCACGCCCATGTCTTCCTTGGGATGGCGCGGCAGTTCGAGCTGCTCGGTCTGGCCTTCGGGATAGTTGGTGATCACCACCTTCAATGGACGCAGCACGCACATCGCGCGGGGTGCAGTGCGGTCCAGATCGTCGCGGATGCAGAACTCCAGCATGGACATATCGACCACACCGTCCGAGCGGTTGGTACCGATCATTTCGCAGAAGTTGCGGATCGACGCCGGGGTGTAGCCACGGCGGCGGAAGCCCGACAAGGTGGACATGCGCGGGTCGTCCCAGCCCTCGACGTGTTGCTCGTCCACCAGTTGCTTGAGCTTGCGCTTGGAGGTGATGGTGTAGTTGAGGTTAAGACGGCTGAACTCGTACTGGCGCGGATGCGCAGGCACCGGCAGGTTGTCCAGGAACCACTCGTACAGCGGCCGGTGTCCTTCGAACTCCAGCGTGCAGATGGAATGAGTGATGCCTTCGATGGCATCCGACTGGCCGTGAGTGAAGTCGTAGTTCGGGTAGATGCACCAGGTATCGCCCGTCTGGTGGTGGTGGGCATGGCGAATCCGGTAGAGGATCGGGTCACGCAGGTTCATGTTGGGCGAAGCCATGTCGATCTTGGCGCGCAGCACGCGCTCACCGTCCTTGAACTCACCGGCCTTCATGCGGGCGAACAGGTCGAGGTTCTCCTCCACGCTGCGCTCGCGGTACGGGCTGTTCTTGCCGGGTTCCTTGAGGTTGCCGCGGTATTCCTTGGCCTGCTCCGGCGTGAGATCGCACACGTAGGCCTTGCCCTGCTTGATCAGCTCGACGGCCCAGGCGTGCAGTTGGTCGAAGTAGCTCGAGGCGTAGCGAACGTCGCCGGCCCAGTCGAAGCCCAGCCACTTTACATCGCGCTGGATGGCATCGATGTACTCCTGGTCTTCCTTGGCAGGGTTGGTGTCGTCAAAGCGCAGGTGACAGACACCTCCAAACTCCTTGGCCAGGCCGAAATTGACGCAGATCGACTTGGCATGGCCGATGTGCAGGTAGCCATTGGGCTCGGGCGGGAAGCGGGTAACGATGCTGGCGTGCTTGCCCGAGTCCAGGTCGGCCTGGATGATCGGCCGCAGGAAGTTCGCAGGGACAGCGGGGGCGCCTTTGGCAGCGGCGTTGGGCGCGTTGTCGGCAGTGGGCTTGCTCATAGGATCCTTGAATGCACGTAGCCGGCCTGGGTAGGCCGAATGAATCAAAGGGCCTATCATAGCCGAAGCAGTCAAGCTGCCGACAGTCGGGCTCCGCCAAACTCGCGTGATTTCTCACGCCTTTTTGCCGCAGCCTTGGCAAAATGGCGCAAGCGCGCCATGTGTCCCCAACGCCTGACGCCGCGTCTGGTAGTAATCAGCGCCCAGCGCATCCTATTTTCGATTGCCTTGAAAAAGCGAGTTTCTGCATGTCCAAAGTCAAACTGAGCACCAACCACGGCGACATCGTCCTGCAGCTGGACGCCGAGAAAGCGCCGCAGACGACCGAAAACTTCGTTCAGTACGTCAAGGACGGCCACTACGACGGCACCGTTTTCCACCGTGTCATCAAGGGCTTCATGATTCAGGGCGGCGGCTTTGAAGCTGGCATGTCCCAGAAAAAAACCCGCGCCAGCATCCAGAACGAAGCCGACAACGGCCTGAAGAACACGAAGTACAGCATCGCCATGGCCCGCACCATGGACCCGCACTCTGCCTCGGCACAATTCTTCATTAACGCGTCTGACAACGACTTCCTCAACCACAGCGGCAAAAACACCCAAGGCTGGGGCTACGCCGTGTTCGGTGAAGTGATCGAAGGCCGTGAAGTCGTCGACGCCATCGAAAAAGTTGCCACCGGCTCGAGCGCTGGCCACCAGGACGTACCAAAAGACGACGTGATCATCGAGAAAGCCGAGATCATTGAGTGATACTGCTGATCTCCGATCTGCACCTGCAAGAAGAACGCCCGGACATTACCCGGGCGTTTCTTGATCTGCTCGAAGGTCGGGCTCGCCAGGCCAAGGCGCTGTACATACTGGGCGATTTTTTCGAAGCGTGGATCGGCGACGATGCCATGACCGCCTTTCAGCAGTCGATCTGCCAAGCCATGCGGCGGCTCAGCGACAGCGGCACTGCGCTCTACCTGATGCACGGCAACCGCGACTTCCTGATCGGCCAGGCCTTTTGCGAGGCTGCAGGTTGCACCCTGCTGAGCGATCCTTGTGTGGTGGAGCTGGAAGCAGAACGGGTGCTGCTGATGCACGGCGACACCTTGTGCACTCGAGACGTGGGCTACATGAAAATGCGGCGATTGCTGCGCAATCCCGTGAGCCTTTGGTTGCTTAGGCACCTCCCCTTGTCAGTTCGCCTGAAATTGGCACGCAAGCTGCGCAGCGAAAGCCGCGCCCAGACGCGAATGAAATCCACGGAGATCGTTGACGTCACGCCCGAAGAAGTGCCCAAGGTCATGGCGGCGCACGACGTGCGCACACTGGTGCACGGCCATACCCATCGCCCGGCGATTCACAAGCTGATGGTGGAGGGGGAGCCGGCCCGGCGCATTGTGCTGGGCGACTGGGACAAGCGTGCCTGGGCCTTGCAAGTGGACGCGCAAGGGTTTCAGCTGGCGCCGTTTGAATTTCCCTGAGCGCTTGAGCGCTATTTGCTCGATAGTGGCTAGCCAGCCTGAGCGCAACATCAGGCGTCGGGCTGATACTTATGCGGGAGACGAGCAAGGCTTGTCTCCCATTCCGATACTCACTGAACGCCTAGCCGCTCATCTCGCTCACGGATAATCACCTCCCGGTACGCCGGATCGGCCTTTATCTGCTTCTCTGTGAACGGCATATCATGCAACTGACCGGCAGCGAACGCCTTGGTCTGATCACTGGCATGGGGCGAGGCCGCCTCGCTCGATTGGGAGAACGCCAGCAGACCGCGTGCCTTGGGACCTTCATCGGTGAAGCTGACCAGCTGTAGGTAGCTGGTGCCGCTGACAACCAAGCGCTTGCCCTGCCCCATCGGCACACTGTACATGGCGTTGTACACGCCAAGCGCCTGGGGCCCGCCCGGCACTGGCGTGCCATCATGGGCCTGTTGTACCTGCCCCCAGTGCGCCTTCGGGTCGATGCCCTCCTCGGCCACTTGCCGGAGTGAGGCAAGGCCCGCCTGATGAACCACCTTGCTCACCGATGCCTGCTCAACCGCCAGACCACGCGGGGTATGCACAGGATCGTTGCGATCGAACGCCACTCGCCATACCTGCGGTTGATGCTCGATTGCGTTGTAGATGTTTTCAAAGTGCACCAGCCCCATGTTGCTCTGCTGGTTGGCCTGGCCGTTCCAGCTGGCCAGGCTGCGGCACACGGGCTGGACATCAGTGGGGGCACGCTTGCACCAGCTCAGCAGATCCGGCAGCAGCAAACGCGCAAGGTAGACTTCGTCATCGGTCACCAAGCGCTGCAGATCTTCCACACCAAGCAGCGCCCTGCCTTGCAGACGTTCCAACGCGAAGCGCCCACGCATGCCCAGAGGCTGATCGCTGCGGCTGACCAAGGGCGAGTAGCCTGTCATCGGCTGCGCAGGGTTGGTCATCCAGGCTGGATCGTTGGAGTTCTGCACGAAATCATCGCGCTCCAGACGGGGCATCAGCTGCGCCGGAACCGTACCGGGTTGGGCAGCGCGGCTGTCGACTTTCCAGTTGCACAGGCTGCGGGAACCATCGAGCACTACCAGCGGGCCTGCCTGTTCGCCACCGCAGGCATCGAGCAATGTCTGGTCGACGTAAGGCACCACTGACTGGTTCAGGTAAGTCGTCTTGCCACGATCATCCACGGCGACGGTGTTGACCCATGGAATACCATGCAGCTGCTCAACGGAACGCGTCAGCGCCGCCACGCTGTCGGCACGATTGATCTGGTACCACTGTTGCAGCACGCGGGCGTTATCGCTGTTGGCATCGCGCAGGCTGTAGGCCGTATGCCTGTCCCAGTCCAACCGCCCAGGCCACTGAACGACCGGGCCAAATGATGAGCTATACAGAACACGCTCGACTTTTTGCAGTCGGCCATCGGCGGCCTTGACCATGATGCTGACGCTTTGGCGGGTCAGCGGCAGGGACTTGCCGTCGAGCACGTAGCGGGTTGGGTCCTTGGGGTCGAGTTGCAGGCGAAACAAGGTGAAATGCCTAGAGGTGTCGACGGTATGGGTCCACGCCAGGTGGCGATTGAAGCCGATGTTGATCATCGGCAAGCCAGGTAATGCTGCACCCATCACATCGAGTTCACCGGGGATGGTCAATTGCATCTGGTAGAACCGCATGCCTCCCACCCATGGGAAATGCGGGTTGGCCAACAGCAAACCACGCCCATTGACCGAACGCTGGGCACCCACTGCAATGGCGTTGCTGCCACGCTGGGCGGCAAACCGTTGCTGCTGTTCCAGCGCTTGCCCATAAGCGACGGCGGGCCGCCGGACATCGTTCTCGGGCGGCTGAGCGCCGGCCAGGGCTTCGACGAACTGCCCGACCCCACCTTCTGCAAGTAACCGCCGTGTAAGCTTGACCAGGTCCTGGCTGGTGATGGCGCGCACCCACTCACCCCCTCCACATTCCGGTGGCAGGCCCTGCTGACGACGCTCAGCCAGTGCTCGATTGAACCCACTGGCATAACCCGCCAAGAGAGCCTGGATGGCAGCGGGCTGTGCGTCCAGAAAAGCCTGCACCTGTGCCGGCCCGTTGAGCCAGGTGAAGAACACATCACTGGCCAGGTTCTCGCGCTGGTCCACGGTCTGGCCTTGACCACCAAAATAGCGCGAGCGCTCACCGCTGACCGTCAGGACCTGGTCCGCCAGCAAACAAAGATTGTCCTGGGCATAGGCATAGCCAATGCCGTAACCGAGCCCTCTTTCATCCTTGGCCACGATATGTGGCACGCCATAGGTAGTGCGACGGATCTGGGCGCTGGCATCTTGCGCTACGGGTTGAGCCTGTGCGGTCAAGGCCGCAACCATGAGCGCTGCGGCCAGACCGGCACAACGGCTTGAGCGGGTAAATGGGGACACGGACACTCCTCGAATACGGTTCATGCCGGTGAAACGAACGAACGCTAGAAGAGTTTAGGCGGCCTTTACGCTCAGGCCTGACGCTCGTGTACAGGGACCCGACGTGACGGGAAAAGATGCCGCTTGATCTGAGCCAACAACCACTGATGAAGGTTTTTTCGCTTTGTATTGCAGATTACAGGCGCTCATTCGTCTTATTCAAAGAGGCACCCATCGTTCGGGTTCGTCCAAGAAAAGGAGCATTCACATGTACAACCCGCCAACTCCAGTGCAAGCCAATACCCCGACTGGGCAGGACGCGCAGGTCGACGAACGAACCGGCAACGAGCAGATACGGGAGTTGCTGCGCAGCTTCGGGCTGCGTACCAGCCTGATACGGCTGAAAGTGATAGACGCCCTGCACGCGGCAGAGCGAAATGGAAGAAGCATTGGCGTGCGAGGTGTGCATGCGCAACTGGAGCAGTTGGACATACCGTTGTCATTTCTCAGCGTACGAGAAGTGCTTAAACGGTTATGTGCCGAAGGCGTCATTCAGCTAGGTGCTGACAAATGCTACAGCCTTGATCCGCAGGCACGTGCACTGCTGGAGCGACCCACCTCGGCCTAAGCAGCTGGGCTGGCCACTGGACCGACAAGCGTCATCGCCTGACTTTACGTCGCAATATGCCGTTGATTACGACCACAACCACGGCAATGGCGATAGCCAGCATCTGAAAGGTCTGCTCGCTGATCGTACCCGCTTTTTGCAAATGGGAAAGACCGATCATTAGCCCAAGGACCACCAGAATGATCAGGAGGGAATATTTGAGGCGCTGCACGTGTGTCATCGACGGTTCCTTGCTACATCCGGGACAGATGGCTTAGCTCAAGCCGCGCAGATGATACAACGTTCGCCCGCCCCGGCGCTGCATTTCCTGCTGCCTGGTAGTACCCCAAGCTGAAAACATTCGGCTTCATCACACGTGTGGGGAGCCCCATGAACAAACGCCTGTTAACACTCATGCTGTGCCTGGCAGCCACGCCACTGCATGCTTTTAATACCACTGAGATCCCGTGCGCAAGACTGCTCGACCTTGGTCACACGCTGAGCCAGAAAGCAGGAAGCAGTCAGTGGCAACAGTTGTGGCAACGGGTTCGAAAGGCTGGCTATCTGAATCCTGGCAACACCTCGTTGCGATTCGAGGTGCCCTCCGCTGTATTGCCAGCACTTGCGCAGCAGACCCTGGCGCGCGCCGACCAGGTTCGGCCGGTGTCCGAGACCCAGGCGATCTACCGCCGGACCTTCGATGACCGGATTATCGGATCCCGTAACGCGCAGCCTCTGCACGCGCTCTGCGTGCAGGTGGACTGGAGATCCGTGCCATCCGGGCTGCGAAGCCTTCAAGAGGCGCACGTGGGCAGTGCCAGTCTACTCAGTGCCTACCCCTGCGACTGAGGTGCTAATACCCAAAGTGCCATACGTTGCGCTCCCCGCCCGGGAACATTCACTTCTCAAGCGCTTGAATGTTTTTTTCCTACACGGTGAGACTGCGCTGCCTGCATAAGCTAGTAACCGAAACTACAACCCTCACCCCTAATGGCGCCTAGCGGGTCCCGCCGGCTATCACAGAAAATTTAGCCACACCTCGACGTTATGCCGCTGGTGACCCCTACCATTTTCGAAGGAGCGTCATATGGAAACGCCAGACTTGAGCCACATCGACGTCAGCCAACTGCCGCAATCGCTACAGGCACTGATTGAGTGCATAGGCATAGAAAACGCGTACCAGCTGACCTGCGCATTTGGCGGTAGGCCTAAGTACATTCCAAAACACCGCGATCGAACCAAGCTTGCTGACGTGTTACCGGCTGAAGCACTCGACGCCCTGATCAAGCGCTTTGCAGGTGTCGCGCTTGAGATTCCCAAGGTTGATCATTTTATCCGCCAATTGCGCAACCAACAGATTCAGAAAGAAAGCGCCAGCGGATTCTCGCGCAGCTTGTTGGCCGACAAGTACGGCCTGAGCCTGCGCCAGATCGGCAACATCCGCCGTCAGGATTTGCCGTTGCGATGAGCGAAGCCTCATCAACCCATATACACCCTTAACCTGACATTTAAAAAGAGAACCCAGCATGTCCATAGACAACAGCCTCATAGGGTCCGTCATCAATGCCTTGCCCATGGACCGCATGATCGCGGGCCCGTTGCAGGCCATGGTCCAGGCTCAGGTCACCGCCAGCAAATCCTACGCAGACTTCCTCATGCAAGTCTGCGTACAGGACGGCAAGGCGGTTGCCATCCAGTTCGACTATGACGAGACCATCGTCGACGAACAGGGCCAATCACAGGGCGTGGTCAAGAAGACGCTGCAAGTGCCGCTGATGGCGGCGATCACCCACCCCAACATCGCCATCGAAAACGGCACCGTCGAATTCGAGCTGGTCATCAATCAGATGTCCGAAGACACATCGGCCAGGGACATGAACGCAGAAGGCGCCGCCTCCTTGGGCTGGGGCCCCTTCAAGCTCAACGTCAAGGGCAGCGTAAGCCATAAGTCCTCGCAAACGCGCAAGACCGATACCCGGGCACGCTATGCCTTCAACACCACCCTCAAGCGACAGGACCCACCAGAGGCAATGATGAGGGTGATCGACTTCCTCACGGAGGCGGCTACCAAGCCCATTATTGCAAAGGATGTCACGCAGCAATCGCCAGCCTTGGGTGCGCCACCTCAGGCTCAGGAAGAGCTCGATAGCCCAACGGCATGACTACTACTGTCAGCGCAGTCACGACGCGGCACGAACTGTCCCCCTGAAGGCTCTTCAGGGGACCCACTTGGCCCAATGAGTCGAACCCATGGACAAGAGCCCTGTCCCTATGACCTCCATTGACCTGCGCGAAATTACTCGCGGCCTGCAGGAAGCTGCGAGCGCCGCCAACAGCATGATCGCGCAACAGTACATTGAACTGTTCGATCGTTTCTTCGACTGCAATCACCAAGAGCTGGGCGCTCCGATGACCGCGAAGATGGTCGAGGTGGCCATGGATGGGCAGCACCTGATGCGCGTGCCCCTTTTCGCGCTAGTGTCGCCTAAAGGGTTGGCACTGGAACGGATGCAGGTCGACCTGTCGGTTCGCGTCCAGAATACCGAAGCACGACGAGCATTCACTCCAGCCGACGCAAGCCGCTCGGCCAGTTTCAAGGTAACCATCGGTGGCCAGGGGCGCCAAGGGGATAGCCGCGACCCCGACGAGGTGCAGATCCGGATGCAATTCCAGGCAAGCGAACCGCCCGAGGCCCTAAACCGGCTGATCGAGGAATACACCAACTTGATCATCCCAGTTCGCGCCCCGGCTTCGGCTCCGGCTCCAGCTCCAGCGCCACCACCTTCGCCCACCAACGAGTTCATCGAGGCGGCAACGGTACGTTGATTCCCAAGCCACCTGCTTAACCCGACTCTCGGTCGGACCAAGCAGGCAACCTTCGGTGGCGACTAGAAGTCGCGTTTGTAGAAGACGTCCAGGGAGCTTGCCACTCCACTGGCAGCCTCGACATACACCTTCTTGCTGAGCTTGTAGCGCAGGGCGATGGTGTTGGCAGGCTCGAACACGCCTACTCCATAGCGCAAGCTGAGTTTCTCGGTCAGGTTGCCACTGGCCACCACACTGGTGGTGTTGCCTGAGCCCTCGGTATCGAGCTGGAAGTCATCGATACCCAGGCGCGATGCCACATTACCCGTGATCCCTGCGCTGCCGGCTAGCCCCAGGCCCAAGGCGGCCTCGGCCAACATGTTGTTATCTTCACCCGATGCCCCCAACGGACGGCCAAGCACCAGGTAGGACAACGCTTGTTCCTGGCTCATGGCAGGCTCGGAAAACACCGTACTGGTCGGTTGCTCGGCGTTGCCGCTCAAGCGGATGCCGGCGATCACGTCATCGACTTGACGGATCGCTTCGATGTCCAGGTAGGGCTGGTCGATCGGCCCGGCAAACAGCAGCCGGGCGCGCCGGATGGTCAGCCGCTGGCCGTAGGCGCGGTAGCGACCATCGGCCAGGCTCAACTCGCCGCGCGTATCGAGGTTGTCACCGATATGCACGTGCCCCAACAGGTTGGCAGTCAGGCCGAAACCACTGAACGACAGTTTGCCTCGGCCCACCTCGACATCGATATCCATGGCCATGGCCATCGGCGGCTTGCCCTCCTCGGTCTGGTTGCCGACGATGACCGTGTCGTCGGAAACCTTGACCGTGGAAGGGGGCAGCTCGCGCACCGTGATCTTGCCGTTGGGCACCTGCACCTTGCCTGTGACTGTCAACTTGTCGTCGATCAGTTGCAGGGTAAGGTCCGGCGCTACCTCCAGCGTGGCATAGGGTTCGACCGTGACAGGCAACTGCTGCCCTTGCACGCGGATGTTCATCCCCAGCGCCTGGCCCCAGGTCAGGTTGCCATCGACCTGGCCGCGACCTGCAGTGCCGCTGCGCCAGGTGCCGGCAAGCTGCACCTGTTCACCCGCGATCCGGGCCTGAAGGCCGAGGTCCTGGAACTGAATCGGCAGTTCGGCACCAGTGATCTGGCCGCCGCTCAAATTCACGCTGCCGTTGACTTGCGGCGCCAACAGCGTGCCAGACAGCTGTCCGCTCCCCTTGAGCTCCCCAGCCAGGTGCTCAACCATCGGCACGAAGGGACGGGCCACTGAGAGGTCGAGACCGGCCAGGTTGAAGTCGCCGGACAACGGCTTGTCCTTGCCCAGTGGATCGATACGCGCCGTGAGATTCAGCTGCCCCAGGCGTTCCCCCTGGAATGCAAGACGCGCATCGATACGCCGCGGCGCCAAGGTGCTATCCAGCCGCAGGGTCTGGTAGGGGAAATCGACCCAGCGGTTACCATCATTGACGCGCAATGTGCCGCCACTGGCGTCAACCACCACGGTGCCCTTTGGGCCGCTGGCGGGCAGGTCCAGGTTGATGTCGGCATTGAGCAGGCCCTGCCATGCGAAATCCTTGGGCATCCACTGCGCCAGGCTGTCCAGCGGGAAGCGCTTGAGGTGGTACCGCAGGCGCGGCTCAGGCGCCAACCGTTGATCATCACCACACAGACTGGCCTGCCCGGAACGCCAGCAGTGGGCGCCGAAATCCAGCTGACCGCTGGCCAGGCGCTGCAGTTTGGCAGGCGCCTGCAATTGCCAGTCTTGCCCGCCAGCCTGTACCCGCCCAGTGGCCAGGCGGCCGCGCCAGTCACCGTTGTCCAGTTGCCCGTCCAGACCCACGTCCAGCTTCAGTTGCGGGCCATTCAACGCCAGCGTCAATGCCTGTCGTCGCATGTCGCCATTGCCGACCGCCTGCAGCGTACCGAGGGCGGTGTCACCCGCCTGGATACCCGTGACTTTCAAGTCGATGTTGGCCCGTTGCCGGTCGTCCAGACGGGCCGAGAGATTCAGTTGCTGCAAGCGATTCTCGGCCTGTGCCAACCCGGTACCGCGCAATGCCAGCTTGCCTTGCGGCGCCTGCAGGGTACCGGCCACGTCCAGTTGCCCCTTGACCTGGCCCTGCAGCTCGGGCCACAGCTGCCCCAGCCGTGGCAGATCGATGTCCACCTTGCCGGCCAGGCGCTGTTGCAGGCTGCCACTTCCGTTTATACGGTTGTCACCCAGTTGCACGCGCAAGGCTGCCAGTGTCCAGCGCTGCCCTGCCCCGTCCGCCTGAACGTTGAGCACAGCGGGTTGGCCGCGCAGGCGCCCCTTGAGGTCGAGCTGAGCGTCGAGCGACAGGTCATCGCCCTGCAGCTGGCCTTTGCTACGTAACGGCCCGGCCAATGTTCCAGGTAGCTCCGCCACCCAATAGGCCGGGTTCAGCGCCGACAACTGCAGGTCCACGTCCCAGGCGAGCGCTTGCGCGAAGCGTACGGCCACACGGCCTGTCGCCTTGCCTTGTCCCGCAGTAAGCGCCAGCGTTGGCAAAGTGACCTGCTCAAGATCCCCTTCGAAGGGGCTTGCCACCTTGAAGGCGCCGGCCGGCCCGTCCAGATCGCCATCGAAGCTGCCCTCGTAGCGACCGTCGCGATAGCGAACCTGCGCGTTCAGGCGTTTGAGCGTCACCTCAGGCGGTGTATCCAGCGGGTACAGGCGCAGCCAGGGAAAGTCCTGCCAGGCCAATTGGGCGTCCGCTGCCAGGCCGTCCTGCCAGTCGACCTTGGCTTGCAGCTTCACCTGCTGGCTATCGCCTGCGTTGAGATCAAGGCCCTTGACCACGGCACCTTTGCTGTCGACCATCCCGGACAAAGCCAGGGCGATGGGCGACTGCTGGGCTGGCAAGTTGGCAGACCCGGTCAATGCATAGCCCGTCTCAAGGTTCCCATCGGCTAACAGCACCAGGTCATCGAGCTGCAGGGTGTCGGGCAGTGCCTCGGATGGCTTGAACGCCTTGGTCTGAATGCTCAGGCTGGCCGGCAGGTGTTCGGCCAATGCCTGGACCTTGCCCGCAAGGGTGGCATCCAAGTACCCACTGCTCGTCCCGGTCAGGTCAAGCGAGCGTTGCAGTTCACCCGTGGCTTGCAATGCCAGTTGCCATGGCTTGTCCCCCACGGCGGGGAGCTGCACATGGGCCTGTAACTGCACAGGCCAATCGCCTTGAGGTTTCACCTCACCTTGCAGGTCCAACTGCAGATCGTCGCGGGTCAGGTGCAGGCTGTCGATGCGCATGCCTTCACCGGTCCAGTGCGCAGCCAGTTGCAGATCACCGAGCAGGTCGCTGCCATCCAGGCGCAGTTGCCCTATCTTCACCTCGCCCAGTTCGATGGCAAGCGGCAAGTCCAATGTGGGCAGTTGCAGCGGGCCGTCGTCGCTGACGTCAGTCGAGGGGGCGAACGCCATGTCGATACGTTCTGCGTGCAACTGATCGATGCACAAAGCCCCACGCAGCAGGCATGCCGGGGACCAGCTCAGCAACGGCGCCTGCGCCTGGACCTGGGTCTGCCCATCGTCGTAGGAAAGACGACTGGCTTGCCAGGTGCCCGCCAGGCGTCCCGCGAAACCTTCCACAGTCAGCCCGGGAACCTTGCCCAGCGCCCAACGGCTGCCGCCCTCGGTGCCGATCACCAACGCGATGGTCAGCGTCAGGACGGCCATGAGCCCAAACAGGCCCAGCAGCATGTATTTGATGACAGGTTTCAAAGCTCAGGCCCCATGGAAAAGTGCAGGCGGATGCCGCCGTCGTCGTCCAGGGCCTTGGCCAAGTCCAGGCGTAGCGGCCCTACCGGTGAAACCCAGCGTACGCCGAAGCCGACCCCCGTCTTCAGGTTGGGCAACTCGAAGTTGTTGAAAGCGTTACCTTGGTCGACGAAGGTCGCCAGGCGCCATTTGTCCGTCAGGGAATACTGGTATTCGACGCTGCCCGCCACCAGGTAACGGCCACCGATGCGATCCCCGTCGCTGTTTTTCGGCGACAGGGTCTGGTAGTCGTAGCCGCGCACGCTCTGATCGCCACCAGCGAAGAACCGCAGCGAAGGCGGAACGCTGTTCTGGAATCCGTTGGTGGCGCTGCCGCCGAACTGAACGCGGCCCAGCAGCCGGTGGTTCTGACCTACCGTGGTGAGCCCTTTGAGCAGCACGTTGCCGCGCAGCAGGTTCGTATCGGAACCCAGGCCTTCCTTTGCCACTTGCGCTTCGAACTGCACGCGATAGCCATTATGGGGGTCAATGCGGTTGTCGCTGCGCAGGAATGAATAGCTGATACCAGGCATGAGCAGGTTGCTAAGGCCCGCATCGTCCCCCAGCCGGTACTCTTCGCGTTGGTACTTGAGCGATATGACCCGCTGCCAGCCGCTGGGCAGCTTGCTGTGCCATTCAGGGCCTACCGTCAAGAGCTTGCTGAGGGTGTCGGTGCCCGCCAGTTCTTCGTTCTGGTACCCCCCGGCAAATCGCAGTTTGTCGGTCAATGGCGGGTCCAACGGGATGTCGTACCACAGCCCCACGTTTTGACGCGGCGCCGACAGCTCCGCTTCCCAGCCATAGCTGTGCCCCTGGGGGTTGACCCAATGGCGGGTCCAGTTGGCCTTGCCGCGTGGGCCAACGTCGGTGGAATAACCAAGGCCCAAGCCCAGTGTGCGAGGCTTGCGGGTTTCAAGGCGCACGTCGACCGGAATATTCTGAGCGACAGCGGCCGTGGGCGCAGCGTCTACGCGCACGCCCTCGAAGTAGCCGCTGGACTGCAAGTCGCTGTTGAGTTCGGCAATCAGCTCCGAATCGTAGGGCGTACCGGGTTTGAACGAGACCATTCGCTGCAGCAAATCGTCGTCCAACGGCGTATCGCCACTGAAGGTGACCGCGCCCAGTCGGTACCGCGGCCCACTTTGGTAGACCAGGTCGATATCGGCCACCCCGGCACGGGGATCGACGGCCAGGCGCTGCTGGCTGAAGCGACCTGCGAAGAAGCCATAGCGTGAGGCCTGGTTCTGAATGACACGCTTGGCATCCTCATAGACACCATGGTTCAGTTGCTCGCCAGCGCGAAGCGCGCCGCCGGAAGGCACTCTGAACGCGGTCATGTCACTGGCGGGCCCCTCGACGCGCACGCTCACGTTGCGCAGGCGTATCGGCTCGCCGGGCACGATATTCACCACCAGTCGTGGTGAACCGTCATCGTCGCGGGGCGGCTTGACGTCGGTACTTATCTGGGCCTGGTAGTAGCCCAGCGCCTGGGCCGCTTTGCGCGCCTGCTCCTCGGCCCCGCGACTGAAACGCAGCAGCGCTTGCTCGTCGCGGTCGCCCAAGCTACCGATATAGCCCTCGACATTGGCCTTGAGCGCCTTGTTGGCCGGCTTGACCGTCACCACCAATTCGCTCTGGCCCCATGCAGCAAAGCTGGCGGCCCAGATCACCAGGCCCCAGCGAACTCTTCCTGAATATGTCATCCCGCGCATGCTACCAGACCAAGGGTGTAAAAGAAGCCAACCGAAACGCCATTCACGCCAAGGGTTCACTGACCTGAGCGCTGTCATACACCAGGACGCGTTGGCGCACTGTCCCAATGGCGACCTCGCCAACCTCGACAAAGCCTTGCGTGTGATAAAACGCCACGTGTTCATCATTGCCCGTGTCGACGACGATCCCTTCGACCGGCCCGTCCTTCATGCACCATTGTTGTACCGCATGTAACAACTGGGCCGGATACACCTGGCCTTGCAGCGCCGGCAACACCCCCAGTAGCGGCAGCACGTGCACTTGATCGGTAGGCCGGCATGTCGAGACAGCCGCCTGGTACGCCATGAAGCGCCGGGTGGCGCGCACCCCCGCACCAACCATCATGCGCAGGCGCCAGGCCCAACTGTCAGCCACACCCAGACGCCGCAGTGGCGGCACAATCAGCGCGACGCCTACCAGGCGATCGTCCAGCAGCAGGCCAACGGCGGGCAGCTGAAGGTAGAAATGCTGGCGTACCCACTCGCGTAGCAGCGTACGCAGGCGGCGCTCATAACCAGGGCGATGCGCTTCGAGCAGATAAGCGAAGGTAGGGTCGTCCCGGTAGACGGTATACAGCAGTGCACGGGTTTCGCGGCGATAACCGGAGTCGAGCAGGCAAACGCGGGCCTCGGCGGCAGGGGCTTGAGACATGGAGGGGAACCTTCTGGGCTGGCTGATAGGCCTTGGAGGCACAATGCCGCCCATCGTTCACCTTCGCGCCATGTCAGCCGCGCCTAAGTGCCCCCATGCTGGTGATCAACGCCGATGTCGGCTAGCATCGCGCCTTTTTACCGGGATCGGCTCTGCATGAAGATCGTCTGTTTCAACATCAATGGCCTGCGGGCGCGCCCACACCAGTTGGCCGCCTTGGTCGAAAAGCACCAGCCGGACATCATCGGCCTGCAGGAAACCAAGGTCAGCGACGATCAGTTTCCACTGGCCGAGGTCCAGGCCCTGGGCTACCACGTGCATTACCACGGGCAAAAGGGCCACTACGGTGTCGCCTTGCTATCGCGTCAGGCACCTTTGAGCTTGCACAAAGGGTTCGCAACGGACGAAGAAGACGCCCAGCGGCGCTTCATCTGGGGCACCTTCGCCGACCACAACGGCAACCCCGTCACCGTCATGAACGGCTACTTCCCCCAGGGCGAAAGCCGCGACCACCCCACCAAGTTTCCGGCCAAGCAGCGTTTCTACGCGGACCTGCAAGCACTGCTCGAAGGCCAGTTTCGCAGTGACCAGCCCGTGCTGGTCATGGGCGACATGAACATATCCCCAGAGGATTGCGACATCGGTATCGGCCCAGACAATGCCAAGCGCTGGCTCAGGACCGGCAAATGCAGCTTCCTGCCAGAGGAGCGGGAGTGGATGGAGCGCTTGAAAGGCTGGGGTCTGGTGGACAGCTTCCGGCATCTGCACCCGGGTGTCGACGACCGTTTCAGCTGGTTCGACTACCGCAGCCGCGGCTTCGAGGACGAGCCCAAGCGTGGCCTGCGCATCGACCTGATCATGGTCTCGGCAAGCCTGGTGCCGAGGATCAAGGCTGCTGGCGTGGATTACGAACTGCGCGCGATGGAAAAACCGTCGGATCATGCGCCCATCTGGCTAGAGCTCAGCTAAGCCAGCCTAGGGCGCAGGAGGCCTTGTACGGCTCACAACGTCGTGCGCAAGGCCTCCCCGATACCCACACCGCGGCCATCATCGGCAGCACTGACCAGGGCGAAACTGTAGGCGCCATGGGACCAGTATCGGGCCTGGAGCTGACCATCGATTCGCTGCCCTTGCGGCATGCGCCGGAAGTGCTCGCCAGGTGAGCGCAGGAACAGGCTGATACGGCGCCCCGCCCCGTCCTGGAACACCACCAGCGCCGCCGGCCCTTGCTCGTTACTGAGCAGCCGGGCGCCCACCGGGGCGAACCCGTAGCCTGCCAGATCAGGCAGTTGGCCCACCTGGTGAAAGTGCGCTTGCAGCCAGGTGCGCAATTGATCGGGGTCACGCGCCTGTATATCCAGCGCTTGGCTGTCGGCGAACAATCGGTGGGCCTGCACAGCATCAGCCATGGGCTTTGCGTCGGCAAAGCTGGCATCGCGCGCCTGCCACCCGCCAAGTCCCCCAACGCCCAAGGCTAGGACGATCGCTGCAGCACTTGCCCAGCGACGCTTCAGGCGGTGTCGCGCCTGTCGGCGCAGCTGATCGCGGTCAACCCGCGGGCCCGCCAGCGGCTGCGCAAGGCCCGCCAGGCTCGTGCGCAACTGGCGCGCATCGGCGCGCCAGCCTTCCACACGCTGCGCAGCCTTTGGATGATTGGCCAGCCAGGCCTGGACTTCGGCACGGCGCACCGGGTCCAAGCGGTCATCGACGTAGGCGTGAAGCTCTTCTTCGCTAGGAATAAGACGGGTCATTTCAATCTCCGCAAGGCCGGTGGTCGAGGGCTGTCCTCGGTCAATGCACGCAGGGCATCGCGCGCGCGCGACAGCCGTGACATGACAGTACCGATGGGAATACCCAACGTCTGGGCAGCCTCCTTGTAACTCAGGCCCTCAACGCTCACCAGCAACAGCAAGGCGCGCTGCTCGGTCTTGAGCCGACCAAATGCCTGCAAGTCCGCCTGGGCCAGCACGATGTCCTCAAGGTTATCGCCGGCCGTTTCTTCGGCCGCGCTACTGCTGGCGAACCAAGACAGCCAGCGGGCATGCAACCGTTCTCGCCGTTTGCCATCCAGAAACAATCGATAAAGGATGGTGAAGAGCCAGGCGCGCAGGGCATCGGGATCCTGGTGCTGCTGACGCCGGCTCAAGGCACGCTCGACCGTGGCCTGCACAAGGTCATCCGCACTTCCTGCTTCGCGGGTCAGCCAGAGGGCGAAGCGACGCAGTCGGGCCAGTAGCGCTCGCCATTGTTGGTCGTCCAAGTCCTGCATGGAAAGTATCCGGTCAATGATGGGGCAGTGTAGAGAACAGACGCGCTGGAGAAAAAGTTATTCCCGCTCGGGGAATAACTTTTCCAGGGCAGCGTCGTACTGGCACTTTTCGTGAAAACAACGGGACTGACCATGAACCAACCTTTGCATGGCCGGGCCAAGGCCTGGCGGCTTGCCGCAATCGGCGCGGTGATGCTGGCTGCCGGTGCGGGCTTTGCCTACAGCGCCGGCTGGCTTGGCCAATCCGCGCTCACACCACAGCGCATCATCGACACGTTCGAGGCCCAGGCTGGGCACTACCCGGGTTATCGCAAGAACCACGCTAAAGGCCTGTGCGTGAGCGGCTATTTCCAGGCCAGCGGGCAAGCGGCAAGCTTGTCGACGGCACGGGCATTCACCCAGGCGCACGTGCCGGTCACAGGCCGCCTGGCCATTGGTGGTGCCAACCCGTTTGCGCCTGACACCGGCATCCCCGTGCGCAGCCTGGCAATCGAGCTCGCCACCGACGATGGGCAAGTCTGGAGGACCGGCATGAACAACCCGCCCGTACTGGCGGTGAGTACGGCCGAGGCGTTCTACGAGCAGGTGCTGGCCAACACCCCGGACCCGGCCACGCGCAAGCCCGACCCTGCCAAGGTACAGGCCTTCTTTGCAGCCCACCCCGAGAGCGCCGCGTTCAGGCAATGGGCAGCCAGCTACAAGCCCAGCGACAGCTTCGCCAACACCCAGTACCACAGCATCAACGCATTCAAGTTGATCGATCACGACGGCCATGCCCACCCGGTGCGCTGGCAGCTTGAACCGCTCATGCCGTACACGGCCTTACCGGCGAAGGTGGACGACCCTTTGTTCCTGCAACATGACCTGCAACGACGGCTGGCGCAGGGGCCGTTGCGCTGGACCTTGCGCCTGGTACTGGCCGAACCGGACGACGCTATCGACGACCCTGCCAAGCCTTGGCCAGCGAGCCGGCGCAGCGTCAACGCAGGCACCCTGGTGCTTGAGCAGGTCGACGCACCGGAACAGGGTGCCTGCCGCGACCTCAACTTTGACCCCTTGATACTGCCCCACGGCATCGAACCCTCCGCCGACCCTATACTCGCGGCCCGGTCAGCGGCCTATTCGGAATCATTCAACCGTCGTAGCCGCGAGTCCTTGAGCACTGGAGCCCGACCATGAAACCCACCGCCTTTCATCCCGTCGCCCGCCTGCTGCACTGGTCGATGGCGATCCTGATCCTGGCCATGCTCTTGATCGGCGTGAGCATGGTCACGGACCTGTCGGTCCGTCACCCCGTACTGGTCAGCTTGCACAAGGCCACGGGGCTTGCGCTGCTGGTGCTGGTCGTAGCGCGCATCATCGTGCGCCTGAGCATTCCCCATCCACCCCTGCCCCAGGACCTGCCAGCCATCCAGCGCCTGGCTGCCGGCGCTTCGCACCTGCTGCTGTACGGCCTCATGCTAGCCATGCCCTTGCTGGGGTGGGCCATGCTCTCGGCCGGCGGGTACCCTCGCCCGTTTGGCCTGCCGGCGATCGTGCCCCATGATTTGCAGCTGTATGCCGTGCTGCGCCAGGCGCACGGCTGGGCAGGCTACCTGTTGTTCGCCACGATACTGGTACACGTGGGCGCTGCGCTGATGCACGCCTGGGTTCGGCGTGATGGGGTCCTGCGCAGCATGTGGCCAGGGCCAAGGGCGCAGTGAGGGCACCGTATCTTGCCGAGCGATGGCCCACCCGGCATCGCCGGCAGCCGGCACCGGCAAACCGCAGCGCGCAAGCCTTGAGAGTATGTTTTAATGCGCCTCGCTCATTATTCTTGACACCTCTTATTACAAGGCGGCTATGGACACGGGGACGCGACTCAAACTAGTGCGTGAACGCAACAACCTCTCCCAGCGGGAGTTGGCACGCCGCAGCGGGCTCACCAACTCGACCATTTCGCAGATCGAGCAGAATCGCGTCAGCCCTTCGGTCAGCTCCTTGAAGAAGCTGCTGGAGGGCATTCCGATGAGCCTGGCAGAGTTTTTCAGCTTTGATGAACCCGTGCGTGAGGAGCGTTTCGTGTTCCGGGCGGGCGAGCAGCCCGACTTGGGTCGCAACGGGTTGCGCATGCTGCTGGTAGGTGCCAGCGTCGAGGGCCGGCAAATGCGCATGCTGCGCGAGCTTTACGCCCCAGGTGCCGACTCGGGCGAGCCCATCGTGCACGCCGAGGGCGAAGAGTGCGGGCTCGTCACGCGAGGCACCGTCGAGCTGTGGGTCGATGGCCAGGTCAGCGTGCTCAATGCGGGAGATGGCTACTACATCCCTACCACCCTGCCCCACAGTTTCAAGAATATTGGCCAGGACGAAGCGGAGATCATCAGCGCCAATACCCCCGCGAACTTCTGACCCAGGCGACGTGATGGTTGCAGACCACGTGAGCTGCAGCCATCACCGGGTCATCGCACCGTCGGCGCCTCAATCTCATCCTGCACGCGGCTCGCATAGTGTTGCGCCAGCACAGCGCAGACCATCAGCTGGATCTGGTGGAACAGCATCAATGGCAGGATCATTGCGCCGATGCCGCTACCGACGAACAGCACCTGCGCCATCGGCACACCGGTTGCCAGGCTCTTCTTCGAGCCTGCGAACAGGATGGTGATCCGGTCTTCGAGGTTGAAGCCAAGCACTTTGCCCAACAGGCTGGTCCCCACCAACACCACGGTCAGCAGGATGCCGCAAACGGCGAACAGGCCTGCCAGGTGCTGCGGCGAAACAGTGTGCCACAAGCCTGTGACCACCGCCTCGCTGAAAGCGGTGTAGACCACCAGCAGAATCGAGCCCTGGTCGACGATCTTCAGCCAGCGCGCATTGCGTTTAACCCAGGCACCAATCCAGCGGCGGGCCAGTTGCCCGGCCACGAACGGCACCAGCAACTGCAGAGTAATCTTGAGCACTGCGTCCAGACCCGAGCCGGTGTCGCCGCTGGCGCCCAGCAACAGCATCACCAGAACCGGGGTCAGGAATATGCCCAGCAGGCTGGATGCGGCTGCGCTGCAGATGGCCGCTGGCACGTTACCCCGCGCCAGCGAGGTGAACGCGATGGCCGACTGGACGGTGGCAGGCAGGGCGCAAAGGTACAGCACCCCCAAGTAGAGCTCGTCCCCCACCAGTGGCAGGAACAGCGGCTTGAACGCCATGCCCAGCAGCGGAAACAGCACGAACGTGCAGGAAAACACCAGCAGGTGTAGCCGCCAATGCCCCGCTCCAGCGATGATTGCCTCCCGCGAGAGCTTGGCCCCGTGCAGGAAAAACAACAAACCGATCGCCAGGTTGGTGAGCCAGCCGAAATACACCGCCCCCTGCCCTGAGCAAGGCAACACGGTGGCGATCGCTACCACGGCCAGCAAGGCAAGGGTGAAGTTGTCGAACAGCATGCGCAGGTACTTCATCACAGTTCCGTCTTGTCTTTGGGCAAGCACGGAGGATAAGGTCTTGCGCCCCCAGGCGCTAACGCCGGAACCCCTCCTGGTATCGCGCAACGGACAGTCAGCCAAGGAATCTTCATGATCTGCTCCCGCTCCGTGGCCCTTGCGGTCGCTCTCACACTCGGCGCCCTCTGGTTACCCGCCTACGCCAATGACCCGCTGCGAATCAAAGTCGACACCGTCATTGGCCCCCTGATGCAGGCCCAGGGCATCAGCGGCATGGCGGTCGCGCTATATGCGCATGGCCACGCTCATTACTTCAGCTACGGCGTCGCCAGCCGCGACAGCGGCGTGCCCGTTAGCCGCGACACCCTCTTCGAAATTGGCTCGCTGAGCAAGACATTCACCGCCACGTTGGTGGCAGTGGCCAATGCCGAAGGCCAGCTTGCCCTGGACGCCCCTGCCAAACGCTATCACCCGGCCCTGGCTGGCACTCCCCTGGGCGACGCCACCGTGCTGGACCTGGGCACCTACAGTGCCGATTGCCTGCCCTTGCAGTTTCCCGACACCGTGGAAACACCCCAGCAAGTGGTGACGTTTTTGCGCCAATGGCAGCCCAAAGGCACGCCAGGTGCCCAACGGTGTTACTCCAACCCGAGCCTGGGCCTGTTCGGCGACCTGGCCGCCCGCGCCCAACACCAACCGTTTGCCACCTTGCTTGAGCACAACGTGCTGGAGCCTATGGGCCTGCACAGCACTTACCTGGAGGTGCCCAGTGATGCACGTAGCCTGTATGCCCAAGGCTACGATGCCAGCGACAAGCCAGTGCGCGTAAACCCTGGCCCTTATGCGCAGCAAGCCTACGGCATCAAGACCAGTGCCAGCGATCTGCTGCGTTATGTGCGCTTGAACATGCAGCCCGACGGTCTACCTGCGCCCTTGGCCCGGGCCACCCTCATCACCCGTAGCGGCTACGCCCAGATCGGTGAAATGACACAAGGCCTGGGCTGGGAACGTTATGCGTACCCCGTTGCACTGCGCACCCTCATCGCCGGCAATGGTCCGCAGATGATACGAGGCCCCCAGCCGGCACAGCGGCTGCAACCGCCTGCCGCCCCATTGGCGGGAGCCTGGTACAACAAGACAGGCTCCACCAATGGTTTCGGTGCCTACGCAGCGTTCGTCCCGTCTGAGGGGTTGGCCATCGTGCTTCTGGCCAACCGCAACTACCCCAACGAAGCCCGCGTGCGCGCGGCATACGAGATTCTTTCAGGGCTTTGAAATCGAGGTTTGTCGAACAACTCTACGAAAATGTAGTGAGCAGAAAATATCACTACAAAATGGTTGACGCCGTTCATCGCGCTTGTGCATGATGAGGCCGTCTCCCTGATCGGGAGCCGTGGCAAGGGTGTTCCAGGCCGCCTGCGCGGTAACGCAGGCGGGCCGTGGAGAGGGAACTGTCCAAAAGGCAGCGTGAGAAAGCCCCTGTTGCAAAGCTGCAGTAGCAGCCTTGGAAACGCGCTACATCGCGATAGCGCCAACTGTGAAAATCACCTGAAACTGGGTAATGGGGGCTTTATGATGAACTTGAACGACAATCCGACCATCGATCAATTGGCCAAGCTGTTCGCCACGCGCAAGGACAGCCTTGATGACCATCTGCTGTGGGTGAGCCAAAGCGGCGAAGTGCGCCTGGACCGCTTGCCACCCAACACGATCGAAGATGAATTCCAGGAGCACCTGCCAAGCATGCGTGCGCGATTCAAGGCCTACCGCCGAGGCCAGGGCTATGTGGGCAAGAAGGCGGCTGCCGATACCGAGTTCGTCGGCCGTGTCTTGCAAACCCTGCAACAGCAATGGCCAGAGGCACGTGCGCAACGTGCCGTGAAAGTGATCGAAGCGCAGTATTGACCGTCATGCTGTATCAAGCCCGGCCACCGCGCCGGGCTTTTTCATGCGCGCCTTTTGGCGTTTTTAGGTAATGGCATGGCACCTGTGGCCAACGCCCGAGCGCGCTCCACACCCCAAACCAGCGCCCGGGTCATGGTTTCCCCGGAGCGCGCAGGATAATACTCCTCCACCAGAGCCTGCCCATTGCGTGCGTAAAGGCCGAGAAACAGTTGAGTTGCGCCTTGCCTGGACAGGCGCACCTGCACATCCAGGGTGGTGCCATCGCTCAGCACCTCGTCGTGGCAGCGGCTGTGCAGTTGTGCATCGGCCCACTGCCAATAGGTTTCGTCCCTGACTCGCATCGTTTGCGGTCCTCCTTACAAAAAACGTAACCAAGGAACCACATCCGTGCCTGATAGGCGACTGTAACTGACCGACATCATGAGCTTGGTCAATCAACGCTTAAAAAAGACAGGTAGCACTCGTAATTACTCAGGCCCTCGCAGCCTTGAGCCGCTGTCCGAGTCGGGCGCCGAACACGTTCACCAACAAGCCACTCATGACCAGCAAGGCACCCCAACCCTGGGCTTCGGTCAGGCGCTCGCCCAGCAGCAGCGCTGATGAACTCAGGCCTATGACAGGTACCAGCAGCGAAAAAGGCGCGACCTTCCCGGCCGGATGGCGCGACAACAGCGTGCTCCAGAGGCTGTAGCCCAGAATGGTGGCCACGAATGCCAGGTATGCCAGCGCGGCAATCGAGTGCCAGCCGATGTGCGTGAGCGCCTGGCTGATCCGTTCAGGCCCCTCCAACCAGCCAGAGAGCAACAGAAAGGGCAGCGGAGGGATCAAGCCGCCCCAGATGACCAATGCCACCAAGTCTATCGACCCGAAGCGACGAGTGATGATGTTGCCCAAGCCCCACATCGCCCCGCCACACAAGGTCAGTACCAGCGCGAGCATGGGGACATGGCTACCGTCTTCGCTGCCGATCAGCGCCAGCCCACCGGCGGCCATCAGCAGCCCGAGCACGCTGGCCACGCGCAAGCGCTCGCCCAGAAACAGCGCAGCGAAGCCCAAGGTGAAGAAGGCCTGGGACTGCAGGACCAATGAAGCGAGCCCCGGTGGCATGCCGCTGGCCATGGCCTGGAACAGAAATGCAAACTGCCCCAGCGAGATGGTCGCACCGTAGGCGATCAGCCAACGCCACGGCAGGTTCGGCCGCTTGATGAAGAACACCGCGGGAAAAGCCACAAGCAGAAAACGCAGCGCCCCCAGCAACATGGGTGGCAACCCATCGAGCCCGACCTTGATCACGACGAAGTTGACGCCCCAGGCGATGATTACCACCAGAGCGATGAGCAGGTCCTTGAGCGGCATTGCGGCTTCCTTCTTCAGCACTTATACATATTTCGTTACAGCATAAGGCTATTCCTCGATGAACCACCATTACAGTTGCGCCCTAGCGTTGCGCAACAGTGGGCTGTGCGGCCATTAGCAGCATGCGGTTGGTACGCCCATGAAAAAGGGCCGCCTAGGCGACCCTTAACTTGCGCTCTGCATCCCCTGCCATCACGCCACGGCGAGCAGACCGTTCTCGATGTGCGCCTGGGCCGCGGCAATCGCTTCGGTGCGCTGCTCCGGGCCATAAGCCAGGCCATGGGCCCGAACCACGTGCAGGTCGGTAATACCGATGAAGCCCAGGAATACCTTGAGGAAGTCTTCGTGGCCGACCCCTGTCGGTTGATCGGCGTGCAAACCTCCTGCCGTGGAAACCAGCACCACTTTCTTGTCACCGCACAGGCCTTCTGGACCAGCCTCGGTATAACGGAAGGTCTTGCCAGCGACGGCGATGCGGTCGATCCAAGCCTTGAGTTGGGTCGGCACGCTGAAGTTGTACATTGGCGCGCCGATGACCACTGCGTCAGCGGCCAGGAACTCTTCGAGGGTCTCGGCACTGAGCTTGGCCTCGAAGGCCTGGGCCGCATCGCGCAGCTCTTCACTGGTGCCCGCAGCCATCAGGGTAGCGGCCGAGAAGTGAGCGATGGCATCGGCTGCCAGATCGCGATAAACCACTTCGACGCTCGGCTCAGCGGCCTGCCACGCGGCGACGACTTCACGGCTCAATTGGCGCGAGGCCGAGTTGTCACCCAGGATGCTCGAATCGATGTGCAGCAGTTTCATGGGGTACTCCTGTGAAAGGGGGGTAAGGCTGAATATATTCGATGAAAAGGATGTTACCTAAGTGTGTAATGGATGATAAGTGCGCCCAATCGCGCTAGTTTGTCCTACCCCTGGAACAATTAGCCGTGCCATGCAGGATTGAACGTTTTGTGGGGAATACCAAGTTAGGGGAGGAAATGGTCAAAATGCTTTGCCTCTCTTTCCTAGAAAACCCAAAGGCAGCAGACTTCCAAGCACGTCCCGGATCCTCCCTTCAATGTCCCTAGGATGGTGCGGTTGGGTTGATCAGTGCTGTGCAGGTCTATGCATCGAAAGCCAAGAGTGACCAAAAGCCAATCCAGTCATAGCTGCCGCCTCAGATTCAGCCCTCGATTTGCATGCGACACAGACCCAGTCCGCTTTTCCCTTCAGGGTACGGTAGGCATTAAGCCTACCCTTCCTCGGTCGGTGGAGCGGTGGGCTCTTGAACCTCTACATTTACGCTCATCTAAACCATTGCTTGGTAGACCAGTGCCTGCCCCGTAGCTGAGGTGCTTTGGATATAGATCCCCTTCCGACCCACGATCAGGCCAATCACCGATCGAGCATCCGTGCGCTTCGCTGCGGAGATCTTCCACTCTCTCAGATCTATGCCCGAAGGTGATGGATAGTCCTCAGGGTGCGTATGCCATTCACCAATGTAGCGAATGATTCCCCTGCTCTCCTGCCACATCTGATCAGCCACCTCGGTGTGCCCTTTTGAGCCTCGATCAAAGCTGCATCGGGTCCTTCTATCAGTTGGAAAAGGTGGCGTTGCATGGGTGACCTCGATGTGCGGCCCATGCACAGTGCCGAGAAGGATGCCGCCACTCTCGGGATCCGAGAGACTTCTCTGAACATACGCGTCAAACACTGCCATCACATCAGGGAGAAGGTGAATCAGAAAACGACCTTCTTTGGCAGCCCAATACGTCATTTGCCGCAAGCCGGGCACCTCTCTGCTTTCAACACGTCGCAGTCAGGAGTAGCTAGCTCGTAGGCAGAATCTATGATTCTGGTTCGTAGCGAGGGGGTTTCTGCGTTATCAACCCAGGCCAGTGCCATCTCACTGCCAAGTGCTGCTGCTTGAAGAGAAACCGTTGCAGGAAACGGGACATACAGGCCCTCACACCCATTCCCGGCCCGTAAGACGGGCATTTCCCCGTTTACGGTAGGCAAGCCTCCTTCACGCTGGTGATTGCATAGGCGTCGGTAGCAAGCGCTTGGTCCTGGCACCTTGATCAGGCCACGGACGGCAATACCAGGGCCTTCGATCCAAATCGAGAGCATAGGGATTTGATTGGCATAGCGTGCAGCCAACCAGTGTCCGAGCGACTCCTCACCCGTGGCATCAATCAATAAATCAAGCTCTCCGAAATGAGCATGCCGCGCATCCACTTCCAGTGCGCGAACCGACACTGAAGGGTTGTCGAACTGAAGTATTAAGCGCATCCCAGATGCTTTGTTCGCGAATAGGTGCGCCATCCCCAGACGGTGTCGGCCAAGGTTCTGAGGCCCAAGTACTTCGTAGTCGACGATGGTCAACTGCCCACCGCCAGTGCCTGCCCCGGCTTTAGCCAGCGCATCAATCAGGTACCCTCCTATCGTTCCACAGCCACGACAGCAATCCTCTTACCGGCCAGTGTTTTCATGCCAGGGATGTTGCGCTGAGCTAGATATTCGTTATCCAAGCGCAATACATGCAGCCGAGAGATTTTGTAGCTGTACAGGTGCTGAGTGCCGCGGGCGACTGCACGCTTTTCTTCAGGCAGTACCGATTGGTCAAAATGTACATGGACCCCATATAGCAATTTCGGCGATTTGATGATGATTAGAGCATCTCGCTTTGTCAGGCGTGAGGCCTCGCCAAGGCGCTGTTCGACTTTCCTTGCACTGCGTCCGTCCAGCTGCCGTTGCCACTCCAAAAACTCTGCCACCGTTTTGGGTGGCCATTCTGACCTTGCTGTAGAACGAACAAGGCAGATGATCATGTAAACACTTTTAATCTGAGCATTTGATGTAGCCAATCTGACGAACGGTCGCGCCTATCCGCTAAGACTAGGCGATCAAACAGGAGCTGTTCTCCTCCGACTCTTCTGCAAAGCTGGTATGGAGGGTGCTATCTATTGCGGCAGAAGAGACCTGATCAGTGACTTGCTAACGGCATGCGCGGCTAGTCCAGCCTCGATGAGGCAATGCGTGCCTCGCTCCCAGGCTCGCCGTGTGCGGTAGTTGCCTAGCCTCGCCGATTGATGCGCGGCAGAATCAGACCAAGCATTTTACTTTCACAAAGGGCCGGGTAACTTGCCCGCTGCTATGCAAGCCTTACGATCCGCTTCGGCGCAAGCGCCCAGCTCCTCAGCCAAAAGATCAATAAGCCCCCGTACTGATGGAAGCAATCCCCGTTTGGATGGATACACAGCATGAATGAGCCCGCTAGGAGGTCGATACGCCGGCAGCACCTCCACGAGCAAACCTGCCTCCAGATCGTGCCTCACCATAACCTCGGGCATCTGTACGATACCTACACCCTGGACTGCGGCGCGGTGTAGGGCGTCTAAGTCAGCAGTAACAAAGCGTGGAGAGTGAGGTACTTCTACTCGATCCCCTGAGGGATCGAAAAAGGCCCAGCGGTGGTCGCGGTTGGCTGGGGCCAGGTCCATGCTCGGCAATCCGATTAGATCACTCGGGGCTTCCAAATCAATGCCTTCGACCAGGGACGGTTTCGCCACAAGCTTTTGGTAGCTTTCGCCGAGGACTTTGAGGAACAGGTTCTCGTCTTGGAGCGGCGGAAAGCGCACGCGCAAGGCAATGTCGAAGCCCTCCCCCAGCACATCAACTCTCCGGTTTGTGCTTTCTACCTGGATCTGGACCTTGGGGTGAGCAACCATAAATTTAGCCATGGCATCGCTCACCCCCATCGCTGCCAGCGCCGGTGGGCAGCTAACTCGTATCAGTCCATGGGGTTCGGATCTGGACTCTTCGATGACCTTCTCCGCAGCATCGGCTTCGACCAGCATGGCGACGCAGTGGCGGTAGTAATCCTGGCCAATCTCAGTGACGGTGAACTTGCGTGTCGAACGCTGGATGAGGCGTACACCCAGCCGCTCTTCAAGGGCTAGGACCCTGCGACTGAGCTTGGATTTAGGGATACCTATGTTCCTAGCGGCCGCGGCGAACCCCTTGTGCTCGACCACTTGGGCGAAGAAGTACAGCTCGTTGAAGTCAAACACTGGTGCGTTCCGGCAGCCGAAGGACAGCAGGCATTATTGCAGGTAAACGCCGAATGAACCTACAGCGAACGGTGCAGCTGTGGATGTTAGCTCACGGGTGAAGGGTCGCTGGCAAACTCACTTAAGCAAGCCAGCGACTGTTTTCATCTTTGGGTCCAGCGTCGATCGACAACCCATGGGGCCCCTGAAACGGACATCCTGGGGTTAGCTCTCGGCCCTCGCCGCGCTTCTCAATGGTATTTGATCCTGCGGTTATCAAACGCTGGCTTAGTACCCTCCAGGACTTTGACAGCATGCTGATTGATGGCCGGACTTTCTATCGCACCCGCGGTGTAGGAAATTTTCTGGCCGTTGGCGCGCTCAAAGTGCGACCAGATGATTTGTTCCGCATCACAGACAATCGCGAGATTAGGGTTGTGCGTGACCATGATGATTTGCCGACGCTTCTTCGCTTCTGTGAGTACGGGAACGAGAAGGCTGACCACGGTCTCGTTGTCGAGGTTTTCCTCGGGCTGATCAAGGATGATCGGGATACGCCCCTTGTCGACAAGCAGGTAGAAGATCAACAGCAGTGCACCCCGCTGGCCTGGCGATAACTGCTCGATTTCGGCGTCCTGGAATAGCAGCGAATAACGT